>JAYTRT010000727.1:0-3024 GCA_043746045.1 Actinomycetota bacterium
GAAACGCTCGCGCAGTTCCCCCCCGTTCAGGCCGAACTCACCGAGGTCGTACCCGTGGTGTCCAGCCTTGCCCTTCGGGTGCGAATCGACGTGGGCCGACATTGCCGAAAGGGCCTGACCGTCCAACGTCTCGCCGAAGGCTGCGTAGACACGCTGCATCGTGCCCAGCGTGTCGCCGGAGAGATCGGCGTACTGCACATCGTGGATGTGCACATCCGGATTGGCGGTGCGGAACGCGTTCACGCCGTCGATCGAGTCCTCGAGCATCTGCGTCCAGTGGGCAGCGATGTACGGCACATGGTCCGCATTGCTGAATGTGCCGGTCAGGGTCGTGATCAAGCTGCACACCGATGCGCACAGCACGACCGGATCGCGATGCATGAGGACCAGCCGCGCGTCGGGATAGACGGCGTGTAGTGCATCGAGCCGCATTGCGTGATGCGGGCTCTTCAGCGACCAGCGGCCGCGCACGCCGCCACTCTGCAGGGTCTGCAGAACGAGCTTGTGATAGTCGTACGCGGATCGGTGATCAGTGGTACGCAACCATTCGCCATACGCAGGAACGTTGGCCAGCGCCTCCCAGGTGAGGCTCTTGAAATCCTGATTGAGGACCGAGATGCACTCGGTGGGGCCATCGGGCTCCTCGCTCTGGACCACCTTGATCCGTGGGTTGATCGCGTCCATCATCGCAGCGGACTCGCGCTGCGCCTCGACGCGCGGATCGTTGCGATGATCTCCGGTGGAGGGGGGCGCGCTGTTGTTCGCTTCCCACCGCAGCAACGGACGCGAACGATCGTCCTTCTCGAGCAGGTAGCTCAGCAGCGTCGTACCGGCGCGGAACAGGCCGATCACCATCCAAGGCGCTTCGATCTGCTCGTCGGCCACCTCCGGATGGTTCTTGGCCCAGTCGAAGATGCGCAGCCGGTTCGACAACGCGCCGGCGATCGCTCCGGGTACTGCTGCATTGCCGATGTCGTTGAACTGAGCGTCCGCTTCGGCGGACTCGCAATAGATGTCGAGTCCCTCTCGGTAGCTGTTGCCTCCGAAATCGTCCAAACCCGTCTGCTCGACAGCGGCGGCAATGAATGTTTCTGGATCGAACTGGGCCATCTCAGACTCCTGTCGAAATCGAAATCGAGCTCGATGCGTTGCCCGCGGCGAACGATGCGGCAATGGGTGCGGCGATCGACGCCGTGATGTCGACGACTGTGCGCCCATGCGTCCTGCGCTGCTCGTGATCGTCGAGGGCCTGTGCCACCTGATCCATGGTGATCCGTCGGCCGATGGCCGGACGGATCGCCCCGTTCGTCACCATCGCGCACAGTGCGGCGTGCACTTCAACACCGGTTTCCGGCGGGAACGGGTTGAGTCCGAACTTGCGCAGACCGGCCATCGCGTTCGTGTACGCGAGCATCACGCCGAGCACCGAGAAGTTGCCGACCGAGATCTTGCGGAGCGGCTTGCCCCCGAGGCCGCCACCGGAGTCTCCGTTGAATCCGACCGGCAGATATCGACCCTCTCGAGCCACACAGGTCCAGATCGTCTCGGTGTTGTCACCGCCGACCAGATCGAAAACGACATCAGCGCCATGTCCGTCGGTGAGTTCCATGACCCGGTCGAAGATGTCTTCGCCGAGGTAGTCGATCGAGGCCGACGCGCCGAGGCTGCGGCAGTATTCGCCCTTCACCGGGCCCCCGGCAACGGCGATCACATTGGCGCCCAGCGCCTTGCCCACCTGTATCGCAGCGGTGCCGACGCCGCTCGCTGCGCCGACGACGAGCAGATGCTCGCCGGCTCGGAGTTGGGCACGCCGGCTCAATCCGAGATAGCTTGTGTGGAACGGAAGCAGGAACGCCGCTGCCTCCACATCGTCGAGTTCGACCGGCGCCTCGAACACCCCGGACGCGGTGCTCACGGCCTGCTCCGCCATGCCACCGAACGAGCCCCTCGACATCGCGACGACGCGTTTGCCGATCCACGACTCGGCTCCTGCGCCGGCCGCTGAGACCACCCCGCAGACGTCCATCCCGAGCGTGAACGGTGGGGTCATCTGCACTTGGGCGACCCCGCCACGGGTACGGGCAATGTCCCCGAAGTTGATCGACGCCGCAGAAACGTCGATCAGGACCTCGTCGTCGCCGAAGATCGGTACGTCGACATCACGCACTTCGACGACCTCGACTGGTACGCCCAATTGCGTTGCTTGGACCGCTTTCACGGACACCCCCCGGTGACATCAGTTTCGCGCCCGTGCCGGACTGCCCGGGACGCCTTCAACACGACATACTGTCTGTTGCTACTGTAGGTTAACAAGCTAACCAACGTAAGCCGTCATGGTGACGGCTTACGCTCTTGTCCGGGGGGACCACATGACCAGCCGATACGAGACGCGTCGAATCGCGCGTCGCACGAGCACGCGCACACTGGCGCTCCTGATGGCACTGGGGCTGACTGCCGCAGCGTGCGGGAGCGGCCACAAGGCGTCCACCGCTTCGACGGCGGCCACCACGACCCCGAGCACCACCGCCGCTCCGACCACCACCGCTCCGACCACCACCGCTCCGACCACCACGTCGAAGTCGGGCACCGGCTCGAGCACAGCCGCCACCACCGGCTCCAGTACCGCGTCGAGCAGCGCCCTGACGACTGTTTCCACCACCGGGTCGACGGCGGCGGTGACCACCCCGACGACCGCTGCAGCGACCACGACCACAGCACCCGCAGGCAAGAAGTTCGGCACGCTGGCGTCGCCCTGTGGCGCCGGCACCGCCAAGGGAGCCACGGACAAGGGCGTCACCGACACCAATGTGACCATCGGCTACGGCGATGACGATGGCTACGCCGCGGCACCCGGTCTCGACAAGGAGATGTCCGATGCGATGAAGGCCATGATCGACTGGTGCAACCAGCAGGGTGGCATCAACGGTCGCCAGGTCGTCGGCAACTTCTACGACAGCAAGGTCACCGAAGTCGACAAGGCGATGACGCAGGCATGCACCGACAAGGTGTTCATGATGGTGGGCG
>JAYTRT010000728.1:0-3015 GCA_043746045.1 Actinomycetota bacterium
CGACGCGCCAGGAGGCAGAAGCGGGACTGTGCCTCGTCGGGCTGGTGAGCTTGTCCGACCCGCCACGCCCCGAGGTCGCCGACGCAGTCGCCCGCTGCCACCAGGCCGGCATTCGAGTCGTCGTCGTCACCGGAGACCACGGCCTCACCGCTCGAGCGGTTGCCCGCCAGGTCGGCATCGACGCCGATCGCGTCGTCACCGGGTCTGAACTCGAAACGATGAGCGAGCCTGATCTCGACCAACTCCTCACCGAGCATCGCGAAATCATCTTCGCCCGCAACTCGCCCGAAGCGAAGCTGCGCATCGCAGATGCCCTGCGGTCACTCGGCGACGTGGTGGCGATGACCGGCGACGGCGTGAACGATGCTCCGGCCCTGCGCCGAGCCGACATCGGCATCGCGATGGGCATCTCCGGTACCGACGTCGCCCGCGACGCAGCGACGATGATCCTCACCGACGACAACTTCGCGAGCATCGTCACCGCCGTCGGCGAGGGGCGCAGGGTCTACGAGAACGTACGCAAGTTCATCTTCTACATCTTCGTTCACGCCACCCCCGAAGTCGTCCCGTTCCTGCTCTACGCCCTCAGCGGCGGGAGGATCCCGCTCCCGCTCACCGTGCTCCAGATCCTCGCCATCGATCTCGGAACCGAGACCCTGCCGGCGTTGGCCTTGGGACGCGAACCGGCTGAGCCAGGTTTGATGGACCGCCCACCGCGGCCGACCAAGGAGGGCATCATCCGCCCCGGCATGTTGTTCCGAGCGTGGGTGTTCCTCGGCCTGCTCTCGGCGGGGCTCGTCATCGGCGGCTACTTCTTCGTCCTCACCCGGGCGGGATGGCACCCCGGCGATGCTGTGGGCAACGGGTCCCCGCTGCATCACGCCTACCGACAAGCGACGACCACCACCTTCCTCGGCATCGTCGCCTGCCAGGTCGGCACGGCCTTCGCCGCCCGAACCGAACGGGCCTCGCTTCGTCACGTCGGCCTGACCACCAACCCGTTGCTGCTCTGGGGAATCGCGTTCGAACTCGCGTTTGCCGCTGCTGTCACCACGGTCCCCGGCCTGCGCAACCTGTTCGGCACGACAACGCCGCCCCTGGCCGTGATACCCCTCTTGATCACGTTCCCGATCCTGGTCTGGGGGGCTGATGAAGTTCGCAGATGGCGACTCCGCCGCACCGACCGCCGATGACTGTGCGCTGACGCAGCCGAACCGTCGGTCGTGCCAAGCCGTCGATAGTGTCGCAGCGAAAGCAGGGTCGGTCGACAACCAGGTGATCGGAGCGACAGTGTCCGCAGCGCAGAAGCATCGGTGGCGCCCGGTCGCGCTCTCGGGGCTGGCGGTCGCTGGATTGCTGCTCGCCGGGTGCGGAACCCGCCTCGACCACAGCGCCTTCACGCAGAGTTCCGACCTCGGCGTGCCAGCCCCGAGCACGACAGCGGCAGCCGGGTCGTCGGTTGTCGGCGCGTCCACCGACATCGGTGTCAGCGGGTCGACGATCACCCTCGGACTGATTGTCAGTAAGACCAGCCCGCTCGGTGCGGAAACCTTCAGCGGCCCGATGTACGGCGCGCAGGCGTACGTGGCCGACCTCGAGGCGCACGGCGGCATCGCCGGCCGCCAGGTCAAACTCGTGGTGTGCGACGACGGGGCGACTGGCGCCGGCAACACCCGCTGCGTACACACGTTGATCGACGATGACAAGGTCTTCGCGTTCGTCGGCAACGCGATCTTCGACTATGCGGGCGCGTCGTACGTCGAGCAGAAGGGTGTGCCCGACGTCGGAGGCCAGCCGATCGGTAACAGCTACGACCAGTACTCGCACCTATGGTCCATCTACGGCACCCAGTCACCGCGAGACGGAACGGTTGGCTGGAACGGTCGACTGTCGGGCGGTACCGAGGTGTACCGCTACTTCGCCAAGACGCTCGGAACCAAGACCGCTGCCGTGGTCTCTTACAACCAGGCCGACTCGCAGCGTTTCGCCGACCTCACCGCCAAGGCACTCGACGTCGAGGGTTACAACGTGGTGCGCGAGCAGCTCGACTTCGCGGTACCGAACTGGGACGCGGCAGCGATCGACATGAAATCGCGCGGGGTCGACATCGTGTTCGATGCACTCGACTCGGCCGGCAACGTTCGTTTGTGCAAAGCGATGGACAATGCTCACCTGACCGTCACGGCGAAGGTCGTCAGCGTGCAGTCGTGGAACGAGCTCGTCCGAACCGACTACAAGGATTCGCCGACGTGTCGCAACGAGCTGTACGCCACGTCCTCGACGCGCAACTACATGGACACCGACAACTCGGCAGTCGCCCAGTTCCGAGCCGACATCGAGTCCGCGTTCCCAGGTCGCGAAGGCAAGCTCTCGATGTGGGAACTCGAGGGCTGGGCAGGAGCAGGGTGGTTGGCTGATGCGATGACCTCGTGCACGAACGCGATCACTCGTTCATGCGTGGAAGCGTTCCTGCGGCGTCCCTCCGGCTACGACGGCCACGGCGTCTTGTTACCGCGCGGGTTCGTCGTGACTCCGGAACTACCGACGACCCTGCACGACTGCCTGTTCGTGGCGCACTGGTCAGACACCGCCTACGGTGGCACGGGCGGTTGGCAGACGACGACACCGGGCAAGGAACCGGTTTGCTACGACGTCCCGAGCGTCGCCTACACGCCCTGAGCCGCCTCTCGCACGGCCTCCGGCAATCGCCCACCGGTCAGTTCGCTGCGCTCGCCTGCCCACGACAGTCGGCCTCTGGACACGACGTAGATCAGGTCGGCGCGGCGCACGATGTCGGGCATGTACTGGTCGACGACGACGATCGTCCGCGCGGGTGCGACGAGTCCGTCGAGCATTCCGTAGACCCTGTCGACCATCGAGGCGGACAGCCCTCGGGTGATCTCGTCCACGAGCACGGCACGACCCGGATGGATGAGCAGCCTGGACAACGCGAGCATCTGCCGTTCGCCACCGGAGAGCGTCGCGGCCAGCTGGCGACCCTTGCCGCGTAGCGAC
>JAYTRT010000729.1:0-3014 GCA_043746045.1 Actinomycetota bacterium
TCCGCGACTCTAGCGACGAGCAACGCCGATACAGCGAACGTTGCGCCGTTCACGATGAACGCGACCGCTGGCGACGACCAGTGCACGATCACCGCGCCGAAGACGGGACCGATGAACGTCATCACCTGCCTGATCGTGCCGATCAACGCACTCGCGGAGGACAGCCCACGTTCGCCCGCAACCAAGGGCATCGCTGCAGTCAGCGCAGGGCGATAGGGCGCAGCGAGCGTGTACGCCGCGAGCACTGTGAGCAACATGATCGGCACGCCACCTTTGGTTGCCGCAACCACAGCGAGAACGGCCATCAGTAGCGCCCGAGCCCCGTCGAGCGAAGCCAACATTCGTCGCCGCTCGACCCGGTCGGCGAGGCCTCCGGCGGGGACGCTGAGGACAGCGCGCGGCCTCAGTCTGACCACCGCGGCGACAACGAAGCCGCGCACCCCCACTCCACGATCGAGCAAGATGACGATGAGTCGCAACCCCCAAAACACCGTCGCCGAGACCCGAGACCACCTCCACCACCGCGATCCGCATGGCGCGCGGGTTCCGTGCGATGCGTTCCCGTCGATCTGCACGCATCAGGAGGAGTCGCTTCTGACCGGCCGTCGACGCAAATCCAACTCAAGCCGCCCAATCACGTCGGCTACCGACTTCGGCGACCAGTGTGACCGGCTGAATCGTCGCTTCGCACGAGGTGACGCGCCCATTGACAATCGATCAAACGTGGACCGTGAGCCCCTCGACGGCGATGTCGATGTCGATTGTGTTGGATGCCGCCAGGTCTTCTTGCAAGGCGCGCACCTGGTCGTCCGTCCGGGACGGGTCGTGGTGATACATCAGGACCCGAGTGGCGCCGCAGTGTGTACCGATAGTGGCGCAGTATGGGGCCGCTGCGTGACCCCAGTTGGCGCGAGCGGGCAGCTCGGCAGTCGTGTACTGCGCATCGCGGATCAGCAGATCGACGCCGGCGGCGAGCTCGACCGCTGCAGGATGCGGCGCCCCCAGGCCGTCAGCGCCCGGGCCGAGGTCGTGCGGCGCGTGATCCGAGAGGTACGCGACGCTCGACCGAGTGTCGGCGCGGCCAACGTCGTGTTTATCGAGATGTATGCCAATCCTGTGGAACCAATGATGCCGGGGCTGACAAACCGATTCGCTGAGTTGGTGACGGGACGCATCGCCACTGATTCGGCGCGGCTATCGTCACTCGCAGCAGCGACGGTCGAGGTCGATGCGGAGGGTTAGACAGCAGGATCGATGGGCGCAGTTGACGGAGAGCGACCTGAGGCGTACCTCCCGGGTGACCGGCGACGCGCGATCGCGCACGGTGACGTTCTGCCCGACCGGGTAACGGGCTCAGGGATGTTCGTCGACATCTCCGGATTCACGCCGCTCACTGAGGCACTGGTGAACGAGCTCGGGCCACACCGGGGACCGGAAGAACTGACGGCGCATCTTGATCGTGTCTTTCACGCTGTCATTGACGACGTCCACCGCTTCGGCGGCGAGGTCATCTACTTCAGCGGGGATGCGATCACATGCTGGCTCGATGGCGATGACGGTCTTCGCGCGGCGTGGTGCGGCCTCGCGATCCAGCAAACGATGGATGCCGTCGGCACGGTTCGAACACCGAGGGGCACGATCATCCTGCTCGCGATCAAGGTCGCGGTGGCGGTCGGCCCTGCACGGCGTTTCGTCGTTGGTGATCCCTCGATCCAGCTGATCGACGTGCTGGCAGGTCGCCTTGTCGACGAGCTCGCCGATGCGGAGCATCAGGCGGACAAGGGTGACGTGGTGCTGGCCCCGTCTGCGCTGGTTGCGCTCGGCGCAAAAGTAACGGTTCGGCAGATGCGCGGCGACGTTGGCGTCCTCTCCGCGATGACGGGTGCGCCCGACGCGTCGACAGGCGACGACGATTGGCTGACGTCACCGCTCGATGAGCAGCTCGTGCGGTCGTGGCTCCTCCCTGCCGTCCACGAGCGGTTGACAACAGGTCGCGGCGAGTTCTTGGCCGAGCTGCGATCGGCGTACCCGCTCTTCGTGCGGTTCGGCGGAATCGACTTCGACGATGATCCTGACGCGATCGCGAAGCTGGACAACTTCGTGCGCCGCTCCCAAGAGATCCTGACCGGTCTTGGCGGCAACCTGCTGCAACTGACGTTAGGCGACAAGGGCGCATACTTATACGCGGTATTTGGATCGCCGCACGCGCACGAAGACGACGCATCGCGAGCCTGCGTCGCCGCGCTCGAACTGCTGGCGCTCGAAAAGACCACAGCGGCGACGGATCTGCAGATCGGAATCGCGCACGGCCACCTGCGCAGCGGCACGTACGGCCATCCACAACGCCGCACCTTTACATGCCTGGGTGATGCAGTGAACCTCGCCGCGCGTCTGATGGCACGCGCACCCGTCGGACACGTGTATGTGACGGCGGACGTGCAGGAGGTCGCTGGGGAACGGGTCATCAGCGAGCTCGTCGGCAATCTGACCGTCAAGGGCAAAGTCGAGCCTGTCAGCGTCCGATCGCTCGTCGGCCTGCGTCGCGCAGCGCAGCGCAGGGTCCTGCGGTATCCCCTGCCGATGATCGGCCGCGATCGCGAAGTCGCACTGTTGCGCGCGGCAGCGAACGTCAGTCTCGCCGGGACGAGCCGAGTGGTCGGCATCAGTGCCGAGGCAGGACGCGGCAAGTCCCGTCTGATCGCCGAACTCGTGCGCAACCTCCGCGCCGAGGGGCGGTCGGTGGTGTTCGGCGAGGGACAGAGCTTCGGCAGGGCACGGAGCTACCTCATCTGGCAGGAGGCGTGGCGGACGTTGCTCGACGTCGACGACGCCGACGGGCCTTCCCAGCGACGCCGCATCGAGCAGCGGCTCGCGCAGATCGAGCCCGGGCTCGAACGGCGCGCCCCGCTGCTCGAACCCATCCTGGGCGTCGAGATCCCCGACAATGAACTGACGAGCGCATTCGACACAAAGCTTCGCAAGACATCGCTGGAGTCGTTGCTCGTGGACGTACT
>JAYTRT010000730.1:0-3010 GCA_043746045.1 Actinomycetota bacterium
TGGAGGAGGCTGCAGGATGGCACGACTGATCGACGGTTTGATCGACACCACGGGCAAGACCCTGTGGCAATTGATCTGTGAGCGCTCGGAGGCAACTCCCGAGAAGCGGATGGCGATCGACGAGCAGGGCCGCGTCCTGACCTTCGGTCAGTACCGCACCTGGAGCGAGCGTGTCGCCGCCGGCCTCGCTGCTCGCGGCGTGGGGATCGGCAGCAACGTGTCGTGGGTGCTGCCGTCGCGCTTCGAGGCAATGGTGCTCGCCGCGGCCCTCTCGCGGCTCGGCGCCGTGCAGAACCCGATCCTGCCGATCTACCGCAGCCGCGAGGTCGGGTTCATCGTGCGCCAGAGCCAGGCCACGATGATCATCGTTCCCGGGGCCTTTCGCGGCTTCGACTACGCACCGATGGCGGCCGAAGCCACCGATGGTCTCGATGTCGAGATCATCGTCGCCGATCCGGACCTGCCAGACGGCGACCCGTCGACGTTGCCCGATTTCGTTCCGGCGTTCGACGAGACGCGTTGGCTGTTCTACTCCTCGGGCACGACAGCAGATCCGAAGGGCGCCAAGCACAGCGACCACACCATGTCGGCATCGAACGTCGGTATGCAGTGGAGCATGGAGGTCGGGCCCGACGACAAGGCGGCGGTCGTGTTCCCGATCACCCACGTCGGCGGCTTGATCTGGCTGTTCAACGCAATGGAGACCGGTGTCGAACTGCTGATGGTCGAGACGTTCGATCCGGCTCGGACTCCAAAATGGCTCGGCGATCACGGTGTCACGTGCGCCGGAGCGGGAACGGTTTTCTGGCTCGCCTATCTGAACGCACAGCGGGCACTGCCGGCCGGCGAGAAGCTGATGCCGAATGTCCGCATCTTCAACGGCGGGGGGGCCGCCAAACCGAAATCGCTCAACGCGGAGATGATGGCCGAGATGGGCGCGCCGCTGATCGGCGGGTGGGGCATGACGGAGTCGCCGATCAACACGATGGTGCACGTCGACGACCCAGACGTCAAGAAGGCCGAGACCGACGGACGAGCATGCCCGCAGGTGCAGATCCGAATCGTCGGTGACAGGGGCGAGTGCGGTCCGAACGAGGAGGGTGAACTGCGCCTCAAAGGGCCGCAGGTCTGCCTCGGCTACCTCGACTCGACGCTCGACGTCGAGGCCTTCGACGAAGGCGGCTGGTTCCGGACCGGCGACCTCGGCGTACGCGACGACGGCGGCTGGGTCAGCATCACCGGGCGGTTGAAGGACATCATCATCCGCAAGGGCGAGAACATCTCCGCCAAGGAGATCGAAGACCTGCTGCACACGCACCCGGCCATCGCCGACGCTGCGGTGATCGGCCTGCCGGACGAGAAGAGCGGCGAGCGGGCCTGTGCCGTGATGGTCCTCCGTGACAACCAGACGTTCACGCTGAGCGAGATGATCGCGTTCCTGAAGGACCGTCGACTGCCGATGTACAAGGTCCCGGAACAGCTCGAAATCGTCACCGCGCTGCCCCGCAATCCGACCGGCAAAGTTTTGAAGAAAGATCTACGCGCAACCTATGGAGGATCAGCATGAACCGCTTCACTGACCGCTCGGCCGTCATCACCGGCACCGGCTCGGGCATCGGCAAGGCAACAGCACTGTTGTTCGCCAGCGAGGGCGCCCATGTCGCCTGCATCGACGTCAAGGGCGCAGACGAGACCGCCGCCGAGATCACTGCGGCGGGCGGCACCGCCCACGCGTTCACGTGTGATGTCAGTCGCTACGCCGATGTCGAGAAGACGATCGAAGCCGCCGCGGCAGCCCTCGGCGGCATCGACATCCTGCTGAACATCGCCGGTATCGGACACTTCGCGAACAGCCACCAGGAAGACCCCGCTGCCTTCGACAAGGTGCTCGCTGTGAACCTCAACGGCACGTTCTACATGTGCCGCTACGCGCTCCCCCATCTGATCGCCACCGGGCACGGGGTCATCGTCAACACCGCATCCAACGCCGGCCTGCAGGGGCTGCCGTGGAGCGCTGCGTACTGCAGCAGCAAGGGTGGTGTCGTCCAGCTCACCAAGGCCCTCGGCTACGAATATCGCGGGAAGGGCGTGCGGGTGAATGCCGTGGCACCGGGCGGCACGAACACCAACATCATCCAACAGTTCACGACGTTCCCGGAAGGCGCCGACTGGAAGCTGATGTCCAAAGCGATGTCGCCGATGCCGACCGCCGAGCCGATCGAGATGGCCGAGTGCTTCGCCTACATCGCCTCTGACGCGGCGCGCTACATGACCTCGACCATCGTCAGCCTCGATGGCGGCCTGGCATGCTGAACACGTCCTGCTGAGCCACCCATGGACCTGCAGTTCACCGATCGAGAAAACCAGTTCCGCGCCGAGTTGAAGCAGTGGCTCATCACGGCGATCCCGACCGTGCCGGACGAACCGCACCGAGACGACTGGTCGGGCCGCCGGGCGTACGACGCGCACTGGCAGCGAATGTTGTTCGACGCCGGTTACGCCGGTATCAACTGGCCGAAGGAATACGGCGGACGCGGGGCCACCCCGACCGAACACCTGATCTTCCTGGAGGAGACCGAGCGGGCCCGAGCGCCCTACGTCGGCCAGAATTTCGTCGGACTCCTCCACGCCGGACCGACACTGATCGCGGAGGCGTCCACCGAGCAGAAGGCCTTCCATCTCCCGGCGATCCTCAAGGGCGAACAGATCTGGTGTCAGGGCTTCAGCGAGCCGTCAGCCGGCAGCGACCTGGCCAGCCTGAGCTGTCGAGCCATCCGCGATGGCGACAGCTACGTGATCAACGGTCAGAAGATCTGGACATCGTTCGGGCACACCGCTGACTACTGCGAGATGCTCGTGCGCACGGACACAGAGGTTCCGAAACACCGAGGCATCACGTGGCTGATCGTGCCGATGGGCCTCGAGGGGATGGACGTCCGTCCGCTGCGCACGATGGAGGGCAGCACCGAGTTCTGCGAAGTGTTCTTCGACGAGGTCAGGGTTCCGGTGG
>JAYTRT010000731.1:0-3004 GCA_043746045.1 Actinomycetota bacterium
GACCAGGTTCTGGTTGAAGAACCCGAACGTCTGCTTCGCCGGTGTCGCGGTCAGCCCGACGAGGTACGCATCGAAGTACTCGATCACCTGCCGCCACACGCCGTAGATGGAGCGGTGACATTCGTCGACGATGACCACGTCGAATGTCTCGATCGGGATCTTCGGGTTGTAGGCGATCTCGACCGGTCGTTCCGGTTCGATCTCCGAGCCCGACAGCTCATCGACGTCGGGAGCGAGTTCCTCCTCGCCGCGCAGCATCGAGTACAGGCGCTGCACGGTGGTGATCACGACGCGTGCTGCGGGGTCGATGCGGTTCGCAGTCAGCCACTGCACGTTGTAGAGATCGGTGAACTTGCGGCCATCGCCGGGAGTGGCGACTTGCTGGAACTCACGCAGCGTCTGGCGGCCGAGGTTGGCGCGGTCGACGAGGAACAGCACGCGCTCAGCGTCGGCCTGCTGCACGAGCCGGTAGGCGAGATTGGCTGCCATGAATGTCTTGCCTGAGCCTGTCGCCATCTGCGCCAACGCCCTCGGCCGGTTCGCCTGCATCGACGCCTCGACCTTGCCGATCGCTTCGATCTGGATACGGCGCAAGCCGTCCTTCGGCACCGAGTTCAGCCGTTGCAGGCGAGAGCGCAGCGAGCCATTCTCGGCGTCGTCGCGCCACTGCCGAAGCCAGCGGGCAAATGTCTCCGGACGGTGGAATGCGAACACCGGCCGGCTGCGCGGGTCGGGGTCGAACCCGTCGGTGAACATCGTCTCGTCACCGGTCGCCTCGTACAGGAACGGCAGCGGCGTCACGAGCGCGGGGAGATCCTTCGGCAGTCCCTTCGAGTACTTCGCTGACTGCGGCTCGACACCAGCCAGCGGCGTGCCGGACGGCTTCGCCTCGACCGCGCCAACAGCCTTCTGGTCGACGAACAACAGGTAGTCGGCCCGACCGTGGCCGGTGGCCATGATGAACTCGCGAACAGCAACACCTTGATTCGCGTACAAGTTCATCGCCGAGCGGTCCTGCACCACCCAGCCGCAGGCCTCCAGCTGTCGATCGATCTCGACGCGGGCGCGAGCTTCGGCGGTCAGGTACGCGCCATCAGCCACGCTCCACAACTCCGAGTCGCCCAGTCATGTTCCCAGCGTATGGGTTCGGCGACGGCCAGGCGACGACTTCACCGGGCGGTTAGTCAGCCCTTCGCCCACGACGGCAACTCGACCTCCGCTGTGCCGCGCTTGCGATCGCAGAACTGGGCAACGAAGCGGTGGCACCCTGCCAGGCATTCGGCGCTCATGCCAGGGGTGAATGCCACGACGGTCTCCGGGTGGGCGAGCTTGTTCCTGAAGCGGAGGACGAACCTGCTGAGGTACTCGTGCTCGTACTCAGTGAGAACGCGGCCGGCACGACATCTCTCAATCAGCGGTCCGAGCGTGATCTTCTTCGGAGCGTCAGCTCCAAGGCTGTGGCGGAGCAACACCTCGATCGCCTTGAAGGCTGTGGCCAAGCAGTCGGCAAAGTTGTCGTAGTCGGCACCGCCGAGCACGAACTGGTGCCGGGCGCGCGCCAAGAGTCTGGCGACATCCGTGGGGGTGTTCGCAGAGACCGGCATGTCGGCAGCTTCTGCGTCGAGATACGGACGGTCTGTCGTGACGAAGTTCGCGCTTCGCGAGTCCATTGGGACCTCAACGCGTCGCGACTGTTGCACCTTCGAAGGTTACGCCCGTCCGGTGGCAGTGGCTGCTGACTATCTCGGCGCGACCTGCTCCGCGTCGGTCAGAGCGAGAGGCCCGGCGGCTCGATCCTGCGCGCTCGGCGCTGCGGGAGCTGCACCGTGGCTTCGAGTTCCCTCTCGACCAACCTGCGGCTCTCGGTGTAGACGCTGTTGTCCAGCAGGCCTGGGCGTGGCCCAACGCCGGCCGCAAGGTTGAACGCGGCCTGGTGTTGATGGAGGCGACCGGCGGCTTGATCCCAAGCGCGCGCCGTCGCGCCGGGCGACGGTCGAGCGCCAAGGAACTCGACGACTGCCATCGGTTGTTCGAGGCGGGCGATGCGCGTTCGACGACGGAGGTCGATCTCGAGACGGTCGTCGAGCTCGGCGACCTTCGCCTCGAGAGTTGGTCGGTGGCGCAACAGCTCCATTGCGTCGTGCAGTTCGACGTCGAGCTGACTCAGACGGGTCGCAGTCTCGTTCACCGCCCTTTGGCCGCCAGCGATCCCGACCGGCAAGCGGGCAACGTCCTGTCGTGCGGTGTCGATCTCGGTCGCGTGGCGACGTCGGTGGAGCGGCCGGTCGTATCGGTCCAGGGTCCCTTGGGCTCGGGTGAGCGCGTCCTCGGCGTCTGCGATGCGTTGTCGCGCCTGCCCCATCTCGCGCTCGGCGATACCCCGTTCGGAAGGCGCCACCTTGACCTTCCTCTCGGCGTCGGCGAGCGCATGCACGATCTCGTAGCGGCCCTCCATCGACTGGCGCAGCGACAGTCCGTCGAGGAGGCCGGGTCGATGGTTGGTCGTGGTTTGCTGCAGCTCGTCGCGGCGAGTGTGGGCGGGCACGTCGATCCAGTCGGTGGCGATGCTCTGGATGAGGACATCGAGGGCGGTCTGCTCGCCGGTGGTCACGATGAACGCTTCGTTGCTCTCGGTGCCTCTAGTCATCGCCACGTACACGTTGCGGACGTCGGTGGTGCCGTCCATGAACAGCAGCCCGGCCTTCACTGTGCGGCCTTGGCCGGCGATGCAGGTGCGGGCGTAGGCCAGCTCGACGTGGTCGACGACGTAGGCGGGCGGGAGGATCACGGTGCCGTTGCGGCCTGTGGCCGTGAGCGACCCGTCGGCTTGGACCGCATCAACGGTCCAAGTGGCGCGGTTGCGGACCATGTCGCCGGTGTCGGTAGTCAGGCGTCGGTCATTGTGACGCGTGGCGATCTCGTCGCCGACGTACAGCGTGTACGGGCCCGCGGTGACGGACCGTCCAGCCGCGTCGAGTTCGCCGGTCCAGATGCGGGTGTGCTG
>JAYTRT010000732.1:0-9341 GCA_043746045.1 Actinomycetota bacterium
ATTCTCTCAACAAATCGGTCGGGCAATCTCGCCCGGCCGAAATCTCCAGGGGGAGAACCCAAAACATGCAGAAACGAAGGACTGGCCGCATCGCTGCGGCTGCAATAAGTATGTCGCTTCTCGTTGCCGCCTGTGGCAGCAGCAAGACGACAACGACCACCACGCCAGCGACATCCGGCGGATCGACCACCACCAGTGG
This sequence comes from Actinomycetota bacterium, assembly GCA_043746045.1. Classification (GTDB taxonomy): domain Bacteria; phylum Actinomycetota; class Acidimicrobiia; order Acidimicrobiales; family Ilumatobacteraceae; genus WLMZ01. Next base: position 200 of record JAYTRT010000732.1, read on the forward strand.
TGCTTCCACGGCAACCACGGTTGCCACCGGCAGCTCGACCGCTGTCACCACGGCAACGTCGGGTTCCACGGCAACGTCGGGTTCCACGGCGACGTCGGGTTCCACGGCGACGTCGGGTTCGACCGCGACGTCGGGTTCGACCGCAACGTCGGGTTCGACCGCGACGTCCGGCGCTTCGGCGGCAAGCACGCCGATTCCCACGGGTGTCAAGTGCAGCGGCGTCACGCTGGCGTTCCTCGGAGCCCTGTCGGGCGACAACGGTGCGCTCGGAACGAACATGGTCAACGGTGCCACGATCGCCATCGACCAGTTCAACGCGGCAAACCCGGGTTGTCAGGTCAAGTTCGACACCACCTACGACTCACAGGGTGACCCCACCCAGGCAACGCCGTTGGCCACCACCATTGCCAACAACAAGTCGATCATCGGCCTGATCGGACCCGGTTTCTCGGGCGAGACCAAGGCAACGATGCCGACGTTCGAGACCGCTGGTCTGCCGATGATCACCCCAGGCGCGACCAACGCGTTGCTGTCGACGAACGGTTGGAAGATGTTCCACCGCATCCTCGCCAATGACGACAAGCAGGCTCCCGGAGTCGTGCAGTTGATCACGGGCACGATCAAGGGCACCAAGGTCGGCGTCATCGACGATGCGTCTGACTACGGCAAGGGTCTGGCTGCGTCGGTCCGCAAGGGCCTCGCCAAGCTCGACGTCGTCGACGCCACCATCGATCCGAAGGCCGCCGACTATTCGTCGGCTGTCACGGCGATGAAGGATGCCGGCGTCGACACGGTGTTCTACGGCGGCTACTACGCCGAAGCGGCGAAGATGGTGCAGCAGCTGCGCGACGCAGGTGTCAAGGCCACGTTCGTGTCCGGTGACGGCTCGCTCGACGTCGGCTTCATCAACAACGCCGGAAAAGCGTCCGACGGTGCATACCTGACCGCGACCGGCGCCCCGCCAGACGTCAACCCGGCGTTCGAGAAGAAGTTCCTCGCCAAGTTCAAGGTCGAGCCGACCCTGTACTCGCCAGAGGCCTACGACTCGGCCAACGTGTTCCTCGCAGGCATCGCTGCCGGCAAGGTCACCCGCGCCGACATGGCGGCGTTCGTGTCGGCATACGACAAAGACGGCATCACCAAGCACATCAAGTTCGATGCAACTGGTGAGCCAGCCGGTTCGGCCGTGTTCTACACGGTCGTCAGCGGCGGCAAGCTCGTGTCCAAGGGCCTGGTCCCTTCCTGAACATGGCATGACGAATCGAGCGAGGGTCGGGGCACTTGCCCCGGCCCTTTCTCGTTGAACTCTCGTTTTTCGAATACTGTCGTGACGTTCCGATACGGCAGCCACACGGCTCCACGGGGGAACCTTGACCTTCCACAACTTTGTCAACAGCTTCTGGTCGTCGACGATCAACGGCCTCGTGCTCGGTTCGATCTACGCGCTGGTTGCGCTCGGCTACACGCTGGTGTACGGCGTGCTGCGGCTGATCAACTTCGCCAACTCCGAAGTGTTCATGCTCTCGGCCTTCGGTTCGTTCCTGGCCGTCAAGGCGCTGAACATCCAGGGGACCAACAACGCTGCCAAGACAGGGCTGGCGCTGATCGGGGTCATGGGCCTGTGCCTGCTCGCCTCGGTCGTGATCGGCGGAGTCGTGGCCGTGGTCGTCGAACGGGTTGCGTATCGCCCGCTGAGAAAGCGCAACGCACCGAGGCTGGTGTTCTTGATCTCGGCGATCGGCGCCAGCTTCGCACTGTCCGAAGCGGTTGGTGAATGGGGCATCCCGTTCATCAAGAACAAACACCGCGAGGAGTACGCGCTGACGAAGTACTTCTCGAAGACACAACTGTTCAAGATCTTTGGTGCCGATGTCTACAACTCGGACATCATCATTTTCGTCGGCGCCGCGCTGATGGCCGTGGTCCTCGTCTTGTTCGTCAGCAAGAGCCGCGTCGGTCGTGGCATCCGGGCCGTTGCCCAGGACGCCGAGACGGCCAAGCTGATGGGGGTCAACGTCGACAGGATCATCCTGATCACGTTCCTCGTGGGGGGCGTGATGGCCGGCGGTGCGGCATTCCTCTACGAGTTGCACACCCCGTACGCGCGATACGACGTCGGGTTCGAAATCGGCGTGAAAGCCTTCACGGCGGCGGTTCTCGGCGGTATCGGCAACGTCAAAGGCGCGCTGCTCGGCGGCGTTCTGCTCGGCGTGATCGAGATCTACGGATCGAGCCTGTTCGGGGCCGATCAGAACATCGGCACGGTGTTCGCGTTCATCACGCTGGTGCTGGTGTTGATGTTCCGCCCGAGCGGTCTCCTCGGCGAGTCACTGGGACGGAGCAAGGCATGAGCGATTCGACCAACGCGGCAACCAATCCCGCCGGTGGAGCGCCGTCGGCACCGCCGCCGACGGCCGCTGCCAAATCGGTTTTCGGTTCGCGTTTCGCGGCGGCGGCGACCGCCAAGCGCAACCTCGGCAAGAGATGGCAGGCGATCCCGAAGCCGACCCGCGTCCTGTTCGGTGTGATCTTCCTGGTCTTCGTCTACCTGTTGCCGAGCCTGCACCTGCCCGTCATCCCGACCAAGTCGGACTTCACGGCGCTGCTCGCGATCAGCATCGTCCCGTACGTGCTCGTTGCGCTCGGTCTCAACGTGGTGGTCGGCCTGGCCGGACTGCTCGACCTCGGGTACGTCGGCTTCTACGCCGTCGGGGCATATTCGGTGGCGATCCTGACATCGGCGCATGCCAGCTTGCCCTGGCTGCTGTCGATTCCAATCTCGGTGCTGATCTCGATGCTCGCCGGTCTGCTCCTCGGTGCGCCGACACTGCGTCTGCGGGGCGACTACCTCGCCATCGTCACGCTCGGTTTCGGCGAGATCATCCGGCTCCTGGCGAAGTCATCGGATTGGCTCGGTGCGGCGAGCGGCATCGGCAACATCAAGTCGCCGCCGAACATCGGCCCGATCAAGTTCTCGGGAACGCTGCAGCAACGCAACCTGGCCTTCTATTACCTTGCGGTGACCGCCGTCGTCGTCGTCTACTTCTTCCTTCGCCGGCTGGAGAACAGTCGGGTCGGACGGTCGTGGACTGCCATTCGCGAGGACGAGGACGCGGCCGAGTTGATGGGCGTACCCACCTTCAAGTTCAAGCTGTGGGCATTTGCGATCGGAGCCGGCATCGGTGGTCTGGCCGGCGGTCTGTACGCCTCGAACGTCCGCTTCATCAACCCGGACGGCTTCCAGCTGAAGTTGTCGATCCTGTTCCTCGCCGCAGTTGTGCTCGGTGGCCCGGGCAACATGGCCGGTGTCGTGCTCGGCGCAGTCGCAGTGAGTTACTTTCCGGAGCGGTTGCGGTTCATCGACACCAAGCGCTACTTCGTGTTCGGCGTGGTCCTGATGTTGATGATGGTCTTCCGTCCGCAAGGTCTGATCCCACGCAAGCTGCGTGCCCGGCGACGAGAACCGGCTCTCGACGGCGAACCGTTCACCGACGTCTCCGAGGGTGATCCAGATCTGGAAGGCGGTGCGCATGGAACAGAAACCTTTGCTTGAGATCGATCACGTCACGATGCAGTTCGGTGGCCTGACGGCCCTCAACGATGTCGATTTCCAGATCCGCTCCGGCGAGATCCTGGGCCTGATCGGGCCGAACGGTGCCGGCAAGACCACCTGCTTCAACGTGATGACGGGCGTCTATCAGGCGACGAAGGGCATGGTCCGTTTCGAGGGTCGCAACCTGGCCAAGACCGATCGGCACAAGATCACCAAGTTGGGCATCGCCCGCACGTTCCAGAACATCCGGCTGTTCCCGGACATGACAGCCGTCGAGAACGTGATGGTCGGTGCCGACACCCATCACACCACCAGTGTGATCAGTGCGCTGCTGCACCTGCCCAAGCACTCACGCGAGGAGAAGGCCGGCCTGGCCAAAGCCCACGAACTGCTCGACTTCATGGGCATCGGCGACCGGGCCGACGACGCGGCCAAGAACCTGCCGTACGGCTACCAACGCCGCCTCGAGATCGCTCGGGCAATGGCCACACAGCCGAAACTGCTGTGCCTGGACGAACCGGCCGCCGGATTCAATCCGGCCGAGAAGATCGAGTTGATGGGCCTGATCCGGACCATCCGCGACCAGGGTTACACCGTGTTGCTCATCGAACACGACATGAACCTGGTGATGGGAGTCACCGACCGCATCGTGGTGCTCGACTTCGGCAAGAAGATCGCCGAAGGCAGCCCCGCCGAGATCCGTGCCAACTCTGCCGTGATCGCGGCGTACCTGGGAGAGTCCGCAGATGCTTCTTGAAGTCGAGGACCTCCACGTTTTCTACGGTCGGATCGAGGCCATCAAGGGCATCTCGTTCACGGTCGAAGAGGGTGAGATCGTCACGCTGATCGGCGCCAACGGCGCCGGCAAGAGCACGACGTTGAAGTCGATCTCCGGGGTCCGCAACGTGACCCAGGGACGCATCATGTTCGACGGCCACGACATCACCAAGATGCCTGCCCACAAGCGAACCGAGATCGGTATCTGTCAATCACCGGAGGGCCGCGGGATCTTCCCGGGCATGACGGTGATGGAGAACCTCGACATGGGCGCGTACATGCGCAAGGACCGCAAGACAAAGGCGTACAGCGAGGACCTCGACCGGGTCTTCGAACTGTTTCCGCGCTTGGCCGAACGCAAGACGCAGGCCGGTGGATCGATGTCAGGCGGCGAGCAGCAGATGCTTGCCATTGGTCGGGCATTGATGGCCCGACCGCGCGTGTTGCTGCTCGATGAACCCTCGATGGGGCTGGCGCCGATGCTGATCGCGCAGATCTTCTCGATCATCACCGACATCAACAAGCAGGGCACGACCGTGTTGTTGGTGGAACAGAACGCCACGCAGGCCCTGAAGCGGGCCAACAGGGCGTACGTGCTCGAGACCGGCAAAGTGGTCAAGAGCGCCGCCGCCCACCTGCTCCTCGACGATCCGGACGTACAGGCCGCGTACCTCGGCGGGCACTAGAGCGACGATGCGTCGGTGACTGCTGGCTCGACCGCTTCGGTGGTGATCATCGGCGGGGGAGTGATCGGCACCAGCATTGCGTTTCACCTCGCCGAGAGCGGTGTGCGCGACATCGTCCTGGTCGAAGCGGAACAACTCGGTAGCGGATCGACGTCGAAGGCAGCGGGCGGCGTGCGTCTGCAATTCTCTGATGCGGTCAACATCGAGCTCGCGATGCGTTCGATGGCTGCCTTCGAAGATTTCTCGAATCGCCCCGGTGCTGAGATCGGCTTTCGCCAGGTCGGCTATCTGATGCTGCTCACCGAGCCGACCGACGTCGAGATGTTCACGAAGAGTGTCGCCTTGCAGAACGACATGGGTGTGCCGAGCAGGATGCTCTCTGCTGTCGACGCAGGTGCTCTCGCTCCGCTCGTCGACGTCGACGATGTGCTCGCCGCGTCGTTCTGCGAGCGCGACGGACACGCTGATCCGGGAGCGGCCGTCAGGGGCTACGCCGACCGAGCGCGAGCGCTCGGCGTCGAGATCAGCACCGGTTGCCGGGTCACGTCGATCGGACGCGACGGGGGGCGCATCGTGTCGGTCGACACCGACCGGGGTCGGATCGAAACGGACACCGTCGTCTGCGCCGCCGGACCGTGGTCGGGCCGAGTCGGCGCACTTGCCGGCGTGCAGTTGCCGGTCGTCCCTGTCCGTCGGCCGATCTGGTACACGGAGCCGATGGTTGAGCTTCCCCGCGATCATCCGTTCACGATCGACTTCGCGACAGGATTCTACTTCCATGACTCGGGACCCGGCCTGCTGTTCGGCATGGCCGACCCCGAGCAGCCCCCCGGTTTCGATGTCGAGATGCGGAGTGACTGGCTCGAGATCGTGGCCGCCGTTGCCGCCCGCCGTGTTCCGCGCCTCGGTGACGTCGGTATCGCCGGCGGCTGGACCGGTTTCTACGAGACCACGCCGGACCACAACGCCGTGATCGGTGAGTCCAGTGACCTGGCGAGGTTCTTCTACGCCACCGGATTCAGCGGTCACGGTTTCCTGCTCGGCCCTGCTGTCGGTGAGGTCGTCCGCGACCTGGTGCTCGGTCGCACACCGGTCGTCGACGTGTCGGCGTTCACGGTCGAGCGGTTTCTCTCCGACGATCAACGCCCTGAGCACAACATCATCTGAGTCTGCACGTGCTCGTCGAGCAGGGCACCAACCATCTCGAGATCCCGCTTGAACGTGCCCTCGACCGGGCTTTCGACGAGGCGGGCTCAGGCGACCTTGGTGGCCAAGAAGACGGGGATCAGCCGGTCGGTCTTGACCTGATAGTCGGCATACGAGGGATACGCAGCGACGGCGCGTTCCCACCAGATCGCCCGCTCGTCACCGTCGAGCTCGCGGGCGGTTGCGTCGAAGGGCTCGGGGCCGTCCTGCACGGTGATGGCGGTGGGGTCGTCGACGATGTTGTAGTACCAGACCGGATTGCTCGGGGCGCCCCCCTTGGAAGCCACCAGCAGATATTCGCCTTCATGCTCCACTTTCATCAGCGGGGTCTTGCGAACGTTGCCACTCTTGTTTCCTCGGGTGGCAAGGATGATGATCGGCAGCCCCGTGTCGAGGAGGGTGTTCGCTTCTTTTCCGCCCGACGCTTCGTACGCATCGACCTGATCGCGGACCCATTGCGATGGACTGGGAACGTATTCGCCTGTGAGTGCCATGGGCGTCACGCTACGGGTTCACAGGAGATTCATCGCGCGTGCGACAAGTCGAGCGATGACGAGGTCTTCGAATGCCAGCCCGACGCTCTTGAACACGGTGATCTGCTCGGCAGAGCGACGTGCGACGTGGCCGCTGCAGAGGTCGACGAGGTCACCCCCGAGTCGGTCCCACGACCATCGGCCTTCGTCGACAGCCTGTGTCAGATCACCGGCTTCGGCCCGTGCTGCCTGTTCATCGTCGACGACGACAGTGGACTCTCCGACCAGATCGGCGGCGAGTTCGCGCATGTCGGTGCGGTAGGAGCCGACGGCGTTGACGTGCGTCCCTCGGCGCACCATCGACGCATCGATGATCGGTTCGGTCGACCGGGTCAGCGTGCAGACGATGTCGCAGACGGCTGCATCCGCATACACGCCGGTGCGGATCGTCGCAGCGGTGCCGACGAGGGACGCAGCGACGCTCGCCGCGGCGGATCGCGCGTTGGCTGCTGTCCGGCTGGCAAGCACGACCTCGGCGATGTTCGGGCGGACAATGCGGATCGCGTCGACATGGGCCTGTGCTTGGGGCCCGGAGCCGATGATGCCGAGTGTTCGAGCATCCGTGCGAGCAAGCACGGCAGTCGCGATCGCCGATGCTGCGGGCGTGCGCAGGCTGGTCAAGGCCGTGCCGTCGAGCAGCGCCAACGGTGCGCCGGCGACAGCATCGAACAGCACGTACGTACCCTGGATGACCGGCTGGCCGTGCAGCGCGTTGGCTGGTTGCACCATCAGCAGTTTGATCCCAGCGGTCCGGTCGTCTGCGGCGGGCATGATCAGCAGGTCGCCGCCTGCGGCCGGATGCGACACGCGTTCGAGATGCACCGGACGATCGCGAAAGCCGGTTCGCAACGCTTCGATGGCCTGCTCCATCGAAACGGCGCGAGCGATGTCGGCGGCATCGAACGACGGCAGAGGTTTCATCGCGGTCATTCAATCCGGTCGTCGGGAGTGCACTACCGTTCGGCGAATGACGACAGGAACGACGCCGAAGTCCGAAGTGCGCTATGAAGTGGCCGAGCACATCGCCACCATCACGCTCGATGCACCGGAGCGGATGAACACCATCAGCACATCGATGTTGGACGATCTGTCGGAGCGACTGCTCGAAGCCGATCGCGACCGAGAGGTGCGCTGCGTGATTCTCACCGGTGAAGGTCGGGCGTTCTGCGCTGGACTGGACCTGAGTGCTCAGATGAAGGCGCCGAAGGGCAACCTCGGGGGAATGGGTTCGCTCGACGCATCACCCGGTGAGTTCGACATCCGCAATGCTCCACCGATCGTGTTGCACAACCTCGACACGCCCACGATCTGCTCGCTCAACGGAGGCGCGGCCGGGTATGGGCTCGACCTCGCGCTCGGTTGCGACATTCGCGTCGCAGCGGAATCGGCAAAGCTCAATCCAGGGTTCGCCAAACGTGGCATCGTTCCCGAAAGCGGCGGCACATGGCTCCTTCCGCGCATGGTCGGCTACGCGAAGGCTGCCGAAATCGCGTTCACGGGGCGCACGCTGCTTGCCGCCGAGGCACTCGAACTCGGCCTCGTCAACCATGTCGTCGCCGACGCCGACCTGCAGTCACGGACTCGCAGCCTCGCCGCAGAGGTCGCTGCGAACGCGCCTCTCGCGGTGCGCGCGATCAAGCGGATGATGCGTGCGGCAGAGACGGAGACCTTCGATCAGAACGTGCACCACGTGTTCCTGCAGTTGCTGCCACTGTTCCGGACCGCCGACTTCCAAGAGGGCGTCGCCGCGTTCATGGAGAAGCGGACCCCCGAATTCACCGGCCGCTGAACGCTTCGGTGTCGATCAGCGTCGGGGTAGCGTGAACCGATGAAAGCGACGTGGCGGGACAGGGCCAAGAACGTGGCGGCGTCCCTCAAGGCTGAGTACGAGGCGGGCAAGCAGGGTGACGAAGCCCCGGCGGCGCCGATCTGGGCGACTCCCCAACAGCAGTTCAACGGGTTGATGGCTGTGTTTCGCCAGACGGCCGCTCGGGACGGGTCGATGACGCCCGACGACGGGCTCGACGAGCGCCCCGAACAGTCCGACCACGGCCGGGTGGACGCGCCCGGCACGGTGGGCGGTCCCGACGTGCACCGGACGGCACGCACCGCTGTTGTCGGCACCGGTTCGCCGATCGACGACGCAGAGCCGACGCCGGACCCGGTCCAGACCGACGCTGACGTCGCCGAGGTCGCAGCAGCGCTCCGCGGGGTCGACTGGGCCGGGGTGCGGGCGGCCACGACCGAGCGCACGGCGGAGGCCACGAAGGCGATGCGCTCGATGGCCGACCATGTCGATTGGGCAAAGGTCCAGCCGGTCGCCGCCAAAGTTTCCAGTGCGCTGATCGCCGCGATCGCCACCGGTCAGCTCGGAATCGGAGGCCGGC
>JAYTRT010000733.1:0-2999 GCA_043746045.1 Actinomycetota bacterium
CGGATAGTCCCCTCCGTTCGAAAGACCGATGATCATCTGACCGCTGGTGTCCAGCCACGGCATCAAGAACGCGCTGTAGTTCGCGCATCCGTTCGAGCACTTCCGGTCGCCGAGCACCGGAATGGTCTTGACGGTCTTCCACGGACCCTGAGGGCGATCGGCGACGTCGACCGAGATCTCGGTCCCCCACCAGTCACCCGCTTCGGTCACCGAGACGCAGATGTTGCCGAACCATTGCACACTCATCGGGTCGGAGATCGAATGCGTGCTCACCGCCACCGCTGCGGTGGCGTCGCCGACCCAGTCCGAACCGTTCCAATACGCGGGCTGGACATCGAAGTGTCCGAGCGGAACGCGCGCGACGTAACTCTTGGTCATGCACGACGCGTCGAACTGGCCGGGGCCATCGACATCGTTGACGAACTGCCGGTAGCAGTGGCCGAACAGATAGCTGTAGTGGTCATCCGAGGTCACCGACCATCCGTACAGCTCGGGGGTCGCGCCGGCGTCGGTCGCCGGCTGGAAGTACAACTGCTGCAATGTGACCGGATCGATGATCGCCAGCCACGTCTTCACCGGCACCGCCCCCGGGTTCGCTCCGGTACCGGCGGGGTTCGACATCTCGGCCATGAAGATCCACAGGTTGCCGTCGTAGCCGATCTCACCGTCGAGCGGCCAGAACCAGCGGGTGCCATCGATGGTCTGTGCGTTGCCGACGAAGTTGCGGCCCTGACTGCCGAGGATCGTGAAGCAGTTGCCCTGTTCGATCAGACCAGCGTTGTGGGCGGCGTTGTTCGGCGGCTCGTTGAGGTTGTTGTCGTTGCTGAAGAACTGGTCCTGGAACAGCCACAGCACTCGTCCGTCCGGCAACGGGTATGCATGCTGGTAGTCGCCACCGCCGAAACCTTCGGCCCCGTTCACCGTGCCGAGACCCGGCGCAGCGAACGCCGAGTTGAGTTGCGATGCGTCCAACCTGGTGCCGGACGCGCACGCCGCGTCGGCGACGCGAACCGATGCAAGTGCACCGACGACGCAGGTGGTGCAGATGGCGACGAGCGCCAGCACGGTCGAGAACAGCCGTTTCACAGATCCATGTAGTGCTCGAGGCCGACGGTCAGGCCAGGCACATCAGCCACTCGTCGACAGGCGAGCAGGATGCCGGGCATGTAGCTCGAGTTGTCGTAGCTGTCCTGGCGGATGGTGAGACTCTGCCCGATCGTTCCGAGAATGACTTCCTGGTGAGCCTGCAGCCCACGCAGGCGTACGGAGTGGATGTGGATGCCTCCCGGTCCAACGCCACCTCTCGCTCCTGCGTAGACCTCGTGCTTTGTCGGATCGGGCGCCCAATCCGACGATGCTGCGGCCATCCGCCTCGCGGTCGTGACCGCGGTGCCGGACGGAGCGTCCGCCTTGCCGTCGTGATGGAGTTCGACGATCTCGGCCGTCTCGAAATACGGTGCAGCGAGCTCGGCGAACCGCATCATCAGCACCGCACTGACCGCGAAGTTCGAGGCGATCAGACAGTTGCTGGCGACGAAGGCCGTGCGATACGAAGCCAGGTCGGCTTCGCTGAATCCCGTCGTGCCGATCACCCCGTGGATGCGGTTGGCGGCAAGCCATGGAATTGTCTGGCGTGCCGCGTCGACGACGGTGAAGTCGACCACGACGCCCGCTCCGGCGTTCACGAGAGCATCGAGGTGATCGGCGACCGTGACGCCACAGATCGTCTGACCGGCGGCGCCCGGGTCGGTGGCGGCGACGAGTTCCAGTCCATCGGCTGCGGCAACGGCTGCACAGATCGTTCGACCCATCCTGCCGCCCGCGCCGACGACGCCGATCTTGATCACGTCGTCAGGTCCGACGACGCAAACGGGAGCGTTGTCATGAGGCACGCAATCCCTGGGGCACCGCGTCGGCATCGATCGGCCCGAGCGCAACCAGCGTCAACGGCTGGCTGAGAATCCGCTCGATGACCCGACGAGTATCAGCCTGCTGCACCGCTTCCCAACGAGCCACCTGCTCGGCCACCGGACGAACCTCGCCAGTCGTGATCAACAGCCCGGCCGAACGCGCCATCCGCGACCCCGTGTCTTCGAGGCCGAGTTCGAATGCGCCGGTCAGGTAGCCCTTCGCGATGTCCAATTCGTCGTCGGTGATGCCTTCTTTGATGATCAGCTGCAGCTGCTCGTGGATCAGTTCCATCACCTCGGTCGCATGAACCGGCTGCGTCCCGGCATAGATCGTGAACGCCCCGGCGTCGGCATAGGACGACGCCCCGCTGTAGACGCTGTAGGCCAGACCGCGACGCTCGCGGATCTCGTCGAACAATCGGCTGGACAATCCGCCGCCGAACACATGGTTGACCACATCGAGCGCTTCACGGTCGCTGTCGCTGCGCTTCAGACTCTGCATACCCAGCACGATGTGAACCTGTTCGGTGTCGTCGTCGATGATCTCGCCGCTCGTCGCCGAACCCGGGTCGGCGCGAGGCACACGGCCATCACCCGTCGGAAGGGACCTGAAGGCCTCTTCGATCTGTTCGAGCGTCGCACCGTGATCGAGCGGACCGCTGACAGCCACGACGGTGTTTCCCGAGCGGTAGTGCTGACCGAAGAACTCGCGCACATTCGCGGCGGTGATCGCCTCGACCGTTTCCACCTCGCCGGCGGTCTCCCAGCCGAGCGGATGATCCGGGAACAGGTGACGCATGAAGGCGCGATGAGCGACATCGTCGGGACTGTCGTCGTCCATTGCCAGCTCTTCGAGGATCACGTGGCGCTCGTTGTCGACGTCGTCGTCACGCAGGGCCGGCGATGTCAGCACATCGCCCAACAATCCGATCCCGAGCGCCTGATGGCGGGCCGGCAGCCGGCAGTAGTACGCGGTGTACTCCTTGGCCGTGAACGCGTTGATGTCGCCACCGACGCGGTCGATCGTCTGGCTGATCTCGCGTGCCGAGCGCGTGTCCGACCCCTTGAACAAGAGGTGCTCGAGGAAGT
>JAYTRT010000734.1:0-2995 GCA_043746045.1 Actinomycetota bacterium
CCCCTGGCGTCGATCCTGATCCGAATTCGGGCAAGCGGGCTGCGACGGCTTCGTCCACTGGTCCGAAGATCGGATCGAGGGTCAGGGGCAAGGCTGCGCCGATCGTCGAGTCGTAGTGGCGGTGGCGGTGTGTTCAGGGCGGCGCGGCGTGTCAGTGCGGGCTGTACCCGAGGCGATTGCGGATGCCGGTCATCTCACCGACGTGAGTGTGCCCGTGGCCAATGCACTCCCATTGCACGAACCAGGCGGTGGGCTTGTTGCTCCACATCGCATGGAGCCACTGCAGTTCACCGGCAGCGGGAATACCGGCGAGGTGCTCGAGCCGCCAGGCGGCCGTCGGAATCGAGTCGAGTGCCATCGTGCTCAACGAGTCGATCCATCCTGCCGTCGCCGTGTGGACCTCGTCGGCATAGGCCCGTAGCGCAGCGAGATCGAGAGCCTCGGTGACCATGCGATCTTCGGCCTCGGCCAGCCCGGCGGTTGCCGGTAGGTGGGCGATGCCGAGCGCCGATCGGTGATCGACCAGCATTGGTTGCCGGTCGCGAACGGCTGTGTTCAGGGCGAGGTCCTGGTGGTACGTGGCATGGAACAACAGCCACGCGATCGATGGCGACGGGGCAGCGCTGCTGCCGCTGGTCGTCCACTGATCGAGCGGAACGTGAGCGACAATCGCGTTCTCGAACCGGGTCTTGACACTCGAGTGATCGTTGGCAATCCACTGGCGGAGATCCACGTCCCGAACTCTTGCACACCCACGACAGGGTGCCGCGAACAGCGGCTACGGTCGTCGGAATGCGGATGGTCGAACGATGATCGGAACGATCGGCGACCTGGTCGAGGACATCGTCGTCCGGCTGGGGTCGCCGATCAACGAGGCCAGTGACACCGCAGCCCATGTGGCTCGGCGCCGCGGCGGCAGCGCGGCGAACATGGCGGTCAGTGTGGCCCGCGCCGGTCACCCGGCGCGTTTCATCGGACAGGTCGGCGATGATCCAGTCGGTACAGCGCTGCTGGACGAGATGCGCAGCGACGGTGTCGACGTCGTGGTTCGGCGCAGCGGGACGACCGGCACGATCGTGGTTCTGCTCGATCACCTCGGTGAACGGACGATGCTGACCGATCGCGGGGCCTGTACATCCCTCGATCATCCGGATCGGTCGTGGTTGGACGGTCTGAGCACCCTGCACGTTCCGGTCTATTCGCTCATGGGTGAGCCGTTGGCGCGCACGACCGCGACGTTGATCGCGTGGGCCCACGACTGCGGCATCACGGTCTCGATCGATGCCTCGTCGGCGTCGGTGATCAACGACTTCGGTGCTGATCATCTGCTCGAGTTGTTCGCCATGCTGCGACCCACGGTGTTGCTGTGCAACGCAATCGAGGCCGAGGCGCTCGGTGACGAGATCGATCCATCCAACTTCGGCGCGTGGCTGACAGTGGTCAAGCGCGGCGGCGATCCGGCGATCGTGATCCAAGCGGGCCACGGACCGACTGAGGTTCCTGCGCTGCGACTGGACAACGTGCGTGACACCACCGGCGCCGGCGACGCGTTCGCAGCGGGGTTGCTTGTTGCTCTGGCGGCCGGATCGACGCCCGTCGCGGCAACGATGCTCGGTCATCACAGCGCAGCCCGCGCCATCAGTGCAGTGTCTGGTGCGTGAATGACTGGTGGTTCAGGGTCGCCGTGGGTCAGGGTCGCCGTGGTCTCGTCAGCCGCCGGTGTTCGAGGCCGAGCAGACCGATGGCTCGCCGACTTTGACGACGCCCAGTTGCGGCGGTCCGGTGAGCGTGCTGCCGACGTCGGGTACCTGACTGACGACGATCCATTGGGCGGGCACGTCCTGAGTTCGCCGTGAACCGCTCGTGTCGAACGTGCTGGGTGGTTTGCTGATCAACGACTGCACGAGGCCTTCGGCATCGGCGAGATTGGTGCAGATCAGATTTGGCATCGTCGGTAGTGACGTTGTGGCCGGCGGAACCGTGGTCGCCGCTGCGGCAGCGATGGTTGTGGCAGCGGGGCCACCCGGCAGGGTCGTCTGGCTCTGTGCGTAGGCGGTCAGCTTGAGTGACAGCGATGCGATGGTGCTCGGCGATTTGGCCAGGAGTTGGGTGCACAACGCGTTCAGCTTGGTCAGGTCGCGACCGACGATCGCCCACAGATCGGTGGCCTGCTTGTCGGCCAACACTGCGCCGATCGGAATGTATGCCACACAGTCGGCGATCGAGTTCGCGTTGGCGTCTGTGAGGGTCGTCGGAGTCAGGAGAGTAGATGTGGTCAACGGCACGGTGGATGTGCCGCCGGCCGCGCCGAGCAGTGTCGTGGTGCTCGCACCTGTCGCACTGGTGGTCGCGGTCGATGCCTTGTCTGATGAGCACGCTGTCATGCCGCTCAGAATGGACAGCGCGCAGAGGCACACGGCCGCACGGCGCACTCGTCGTTTGAGGGTCGTCATCTTCGGTCAAGCCTGCTCCCGGCAACTGCGCCGCCGACGGACCACACTGTACAAAACGAGCCGACGAAGTGGGATCACCCCTCGCACCCGTCGAGCAGTCGCCGACCACTGTTCCGCCGACTCCGGCGCACCGACCTCTGTTCCGCCGGCCCACGTGCCGCCCAGTTCGCCGGATGTCGGCGCCGTGCGGCGATGAGCTCGAACGCGGTGGGCAACGCGCGGATTGCATTGGCCCGAACACGCAACACGATGCGGAAGACCGAAGCCTTCGAGACGATCAGCAAAGATCTGCACACCAACATAAACGAACAGATGTTCGATACCAACGCGTTCGCGAACAGAAATCCGAAACCCAGACAAAGACGGGTCGGGAAGCTCGCTCATGTACCGATGAGAACGCCCCCAGCGATCTCGTCGACATGACGTCTGCCTGCGCGCCATCGGGAGAACGGAGTACGACACTGCCGACATCGAGGCCGTCCGAACAACGAATCAACCGGATGCACGCTTTCGGCGGGTTACGTCACTCGCGGGGACGTGTC
>JAYTRT010000735.1:0-9316 GCA_043746045.1 Actinomycetota bacterium
ACCTCTCTCGTCGGGCACGATCCACCATGGGGTCCAGATGGTGAACGGTCCGGAGTCCGACCGTCTGATCCTGCCGAGGAGCGTGGACGCATCAGGCGAGCGTGGCGCCGACAGCCGCGTCGGGCGGCCGAGCGGCGGCGGGGGCGGACCCGGTAGCCCGGCGTGGGCGGATGTTCCGTGGCGGACGATCGTGAGCGTCGTGGGTGTGGTCCTCGCCACGTACATCCTGCTGGTGCTGGTCCTTGCGACGGCACGAATCATCGCGTGGGTTGCGGTGGCAGGTTTCTTCGCGATCGTCCTTGCCCCCCTCGTGCGCCGCGTCCAGGCCAAGGTGGGCGACCGCAGAACCGTCGCGACGAGCATCGTGGTGATCTCCACATTGGCGGCGATGGTCGGCGTGATCACGTTGTTCATCATGCCCGTGCGCTCGCAGTTGGTGAACGTCCTGACCGATCTTCCCGGCACCGTGCGCGACGCCGCCAGAGGCAGAGGTCCGATCGGCAATCTCGTCAAGAAGTTGCACATCGAGAGCTATGTCCAGCACAACGAGGTCAAGCTGGCCAAGGCCGCTGCGAAGCTCAACGACTACACGGTGGAAACGGCGACCACGGTGATCAGCGTGGCTCTCGCGTTCATCACGATCACCCTGATCACATTTTTGTTCCTGAGCCAGTCGGAGGCCATGGGTCGCGCTGCGATGAACGTGATGCCACATCGACGGCGGGCGTCGGTGCGACGAATAGCGGTCGAGGCCGCCGGTGCGGTCAGCGGCTACGTCATCGGCAATCTCTTGGTCAGCCTCGTCGCCGGCGTTGCAGCGTTCATCTGCCTCGTCTCTGTCCGCGTCCCGAGCCCCGTCGTGTTGGCCTTGTTCGTCGCCTTCGCCGATCTGATTCCGCTGGTCGGCGCCACGCTCGGCGCCGCTGTCAGTGTTCTGGCTGCGTTCCTGTACTCGCCGACGGCCGGCCTGGTGTCGTTGATCTTCTTCATCATCTACCAGCAGGTCGAGAACGGTTTGATCTATCCGTGGATCATGGCTCGCAAGGTGAACGTCAACCCACTGGTCATCTTGCTCAGCGTTCTCGTTGGCGTGGAACTGTTCGGCATCCTCGGCGCGCTGCTCGCAGTACCCGCGTCCGGGGCGCTGCAGGTGATCATCAAAGCGGTCCGCCAGGAGCACGGTCGAGAGCAGTTGGTGCTCCCGGACAACATCTCCCAGTCTGCGGAGATGCCGACCAGATGATCGGTGGCGCGGTCCGTCGGCGCTCGTGAACCGGCGGCTAGGGTCGTGTCGACGAATGTTGCTCACGACGATTCCTTGTCGCGGACGAGCTGGAGTATTGGCGGCCGGATGATGGATGTCAGAGCTGAACAACTCGACGTGCAACCCGACCTCGCCGCCCCCCGAGCGTCGCGTCGGTTCGTGACTGGCGTGCTCCGTCGTTGGTCTGTTCCCGTCGACGTCGTCGATCGCGCTCAGTTGCTGGTGAGCGAACTCGTGTCGAATGCGGTGCTCCACGGCCGTGGAACGATCTGCATCGTCGTTGCACCCACCGACGTCGCTCGGATGTTCCGGATCGAGGTTCGCAATTCAGGCGCGCGAGAACCGGTCATGCGCCACGCCGCGCCACACGAACTCTCGGGCCGCGGTCTGCACATCGTCCACGAGTTGTCGCATGACTGGGGTACTGCAACGGACAACGGTGTGACCAGCGTGTGGTTCGAGATGCACGCTGATGCCCCCAGCTGACGTACCGGGGCCGGCGGACGCTGTTGGGGAGGCGGCCAAGGCTGTCCCCAACCGGTTCGGGCGCGGGTTGGCGGCCGGGGTGGTCGCAGTGATCATCGTCGTCGGGTTGGTCGCCAGCGCGATTCTGTACGCGCAGGCGGGACGAATCGCCGACCGACAAGAAGCCTCGTTGGCAACTCGCGTGACGAGGATCTTGCAGAGTTCGAGTGCTGCGCTGATCGCTTCGTTGGGCGGAGCGTCGGCCATCGTCGATCAGACAGGAAGCGTCGACGAGCAACGGTTCGACCGGTTCGCCATCGGACCCGTGAGCTCCACCCTCCTGCCGGTTCTCGCATACGTACAGACGGTCAGCGACGCCGATCGCCCGACCTTCGAACGGACCATCGGCAAACCGATCACCCAAGTCGTGAACGGCAGACTGGTGTTGGCCGCCGTGCGGAGCACCTACCTCGTCGTCCGCTACGTGTACCCCGAGTCGGCGACATCGACGACCGTGGTCGGATTCGACATCGCGTCGGAGCCGATTCGCGCCTCGGCGGCTCAGGCGGCCGAGGACTCGGGGCAGGCGGTCTTCTCCGCGCCGATCGCCTCCCAACCGAGTGGGCAATTGGGTTTCTTCGCAATCCAGCCGTTGTACAAACCGGGCCACCCGACCGACACGACGGCCGCCCGACGAGTCGCCTTCGCTGGCTTCGTGTCGTCACTGGCGCCTGCTACGACCGTTCTCTCGGCCGTCCTCGCTCAGCTGCCGAGCGGCGCCAAAGTGCTCATCTCGGACGCCGGCGTGCGACTCGCCGGCACGGATGCCGTCCCCCATCACGGACACAGCGTCACCGACGTCGAAGCCAGCCGTCGTTGGACCGTCGACCTCGAGTACCACGATGCCGATCTGTCGACCGTGTGGCTGATGTTCATCGCCACGATCGTGCTCGCCGCAGCAGTGGGTCTGTTCCTCTGGCGGACGGTTCGTCAGACGGCCGAGCTGCGCGAGGCAGCGTGGAGCGTTCGCCATCTCGGCCAACTCAGCGAGAGATTGGCGATGGCCGAAACGAGAGCGGAGGCGATACGGATCATCCTCGACTCGGCAGTCAGCACGGTCGGTGCGGGTTCCGCCGCCGTTGCGCTGAGAGGACCGGACCCGGGCACGTTGTTGGTCACCTCGTCGGGCGGTTCCTCGTCCGGTGGTTCCTCGGACGCTTCGGGAGGCTCGGTGATGCTCAGCTCGCGACCTTCGCCGATCACCGACGCGTGGAATACGAAGAACGCCGTGTTCGTCACTGACGAGGCGGCCTTTCGAGGGCTCTATGCCGACGGTGAGCAGGATCGCGCAGTGCGGAACGTCGCGTCGATGGCGGCACTGCCGATGCGGCGGCCGGGTGGTGAGCTGTTCGGTGTACTCGCCTGGCAGTGGCCGATCGCCAGCCGTTTCGGCGACGGCACACGGTCGACCCTGCAGGCAACGGCAGAGGTCTGCCAGCAGAGCCTGTACCGCGCCGATCTGCACGAGCAGCAGTGGAGTTCGGCGACGGCGCTGTCGACGCTCAGTCAGCGTCTGGCCGTCGCCCGCAACGTCCGCCAGATCGCCGAGGCGCTCGTCGACGTCGGACCGGAGGCCGGTGGAGCGGACTTCGTCGGTGTCGGCTTTCTCGACGAAGCCCAGACCAAGTTCGACCTCTTCCACCGCCGGTCGAGTGGCGGTCCTCAGCATCTCGAGTTCGCGGTCAGTGCCGACGGAGCGTTGATGGCCGTTCTTCGGCGGGGCCAGCCGCTCGAGTTCCAGGACAGGTCGCAGCTCGATCGGTTCCCGGTTCTGATGGAACTGCTCGGGACGGAGATGAAGCGGCTCGTCTGCATCCCGCTGATCGATTCGGAGAAGTTGCTGCGGGGCGTGATCGCGTTCATGTTCGCGGCGGGATCACACGTGCTCGTCGATCCGGGCACCGAGCGTCGGTCGACGATTGCCGAACTGACCGCGCAGACCGTCGAGCGGGCGATGCTGTACCTGCACGAACACGAACTCGTCGTCGATCTGCAGCGCCAGACCTTGGCCGATCTCCCTGACGTGGCGGGGCTGCAGATCGCAGCGCGATACCTCCCCTCGTCAGCGACGATCGGTCTCGGCGGAGATTGGTACGACGTCTACGTACTCGGGGACGGAAAGGTCGGCATGGTCATCGGCGACGTATCTGGTCACGGAATCGATGCGATCGCCGACATGACCGAGTTCCGGACGACCGTCTCGACGCTCTTGCGCACCAATCAGGAGTTGGGGACGATCGCCCAGATGTCGACGGCACTGCTGAAAGCAGATGACACCACGGACGTGCGGTTCGCCACCGCTGGGTTGATGGTCCTCGATCTCGACGAGAGAACTCTGGCCTACGTGCGAGCCGGCCATCCACCGATGCTGGTTCGCGAACCCGGCGGGAACGTGGTCGTCCTCGAGCGCGGCGGCGGCGGTCCGATCGGCGTCACGGATGCCGACATCGCCGTGCAGACCGTCGCAGTCGAAAGTGGCTCGGTCATCGTTGCATACACCGACGGCTTGATCGAGCGTCGCGACGAGGCGATCGACGTCGGACTCGAGCGATTGCTTCGAGCACTCACGGAATGCTCGTCGACCGACCTCTGGGGTGGCGCGGAAGCAATCGCTGACGTGCTGGTCGAGCAATGCCTCGGTGGCCGACAGACGGCTGACGACGCGGCTGTTCTCGTCGTGGTCCTGGAGTGAACGAGCCACCGGTGTGAACGAGAGCGACGAAACGGGCAAGCTCGCCACGTATCAGAAGATGCGTGACTTCGACTCGACACCTGAGCCGTCCGGGATGGTGTTCGACTCGGTCGGCCCGAAGCGGTTCGTCGTCCAGCGCCACCGTGCCACACGGTTGCACTACGACCTGCGTCTCGAGATCGGCGGTGTTCTGGTCAGTTGGGCAGTCCCGAAGGGGCCGAGCCTCGATCCCGGCCGACGCAACCTGGCCGTCAAAGTCGAGGATCATCCGTATGCGTACGGCTGGTTCGAAGGCAGGATAGGGAGCGGCTACGGCAAGGGTGACGTCATTGTCTGGGACGACGGCTGGTGGGAGCCCGACCCCGAGTATCCGCAGAGTGCGGATCCGGAGAAGGCGGTGGCCGCCGGCGAGTTGAAGTTCGTGTTGCACGGCAAGAAGCTGCGCGGCCGGTACGTCATCGTCAAGACCGCCGGGCGCGGGAAGGGTTCCGACGACCAGTGGCTGCTGATCCACAAGAAAGACGCCGAGGCGGTTGCCGGGTGGGACCCGGAGGATCACCCGCATTCCGTGCTCAGCAACCGCACGAATCCGGATGTCGTCGCCGGAACCCCTGGACAGTGGCTCGGTCCGACCAAGCCGGAGCTGAAGGCATTGGATGCGATTGTCGAGAAGGGGCAGTGGACCGTCGCCGGAGCGACGACGCTGTTGACCAATCTGGACAAGGTGTTCATGCCCGGACGCAGCGGCGAAGCACCGATCACCAAGCGCGACATCGTTCGCTACTACGCCCAGATCGCGCCGTGGATGTCGCCGTACCTGTCCGGACGACCGGTGAACTTCAACCGCTTTCCGGACGGCATCGTCGGCGCCAAGAAGGGCTTCTGGCACAAGGCGGTGCCGACCCACGCGCCTGATTTCATCCGCCGCTGGCCGAACCCGAGGGCGAGCACCGGCGAAACGCGGGACTACATGTTGGTCGACGGCGCGCCGGCACTGGTGTGGGCAGCGAACTTCGCTGCAATCGAGATGCATCCGTGGACGTCGACCGCAGCCAATCCGGATCAACCGTCCTACGCCTTGATCGACATCGACCCCGGGCCGTCGACGACGTGGGAAGAGACGTTGACCATCGCTCGGCTGTTTCGTGTCGCCATGGAACAACTGGATCTTGTCGCTCGCCCCAAGGTCACCGGTCAACGTGGTATCCAGATCTGGATTCCGATTCGCAGTGGCTACACGTTCCGCGACACGTCGGCCTTCGTCGAAGCGCTGTCACGAACGGTCGGGCGCGTCGTGCCCGAACTGGTCAGCTGGAACTGGGTCAAGAGTGATCGCAAAGGCCTGGCGCGCCTGGACTACACGCAGAACGCTGTGAACAAGACGCTGGTGGCGCCGTACAGCCTGCGTCCGGCTGCGGGAGCGCCTGTCTCCGTGCCGCTCGAGTGGGACGAGCTCGACGACCCGCGGCTGGCGCCGAACCGCTGGACGATTCGCGACGTGCTCAGACGACTGAACAAGGTCGGCGATCCGTTCGTGGCATTGGTCGGTGTGGAGCAGGACCTACCCGAACTCTGACGCTGTCGCAGGTCGACCTCGACGGTGCTGCGCGCGACGGATGCAACATCCGGCGAGGACGGAGATGCCGATGAACTCGATGACCGAGCGCAGGTGGACGCCGCCCTCGTTCAGCAACCTGTCGACCTGATGCAACGAGATGGCCCGGATTGCCACGAATACCAGCAGCAGCCCGAGTGTCAGCACGGCCAGTTTCCCCTCCCTCGTCACGTCCCTGATCCGACGGACGACGAGCATCGTCACGCTGACGCCGACGATGGCGACCAGAGCGATGACGATTGCCTGGTAGCCGCGCCGGTGCCCGTACCACCCGGCCGCCCGGGCGTGCGCACGGAGCGAGTCGAGGAGCCAGTTCTCGGTGTTCAGGAGCTTGTTCACACCGAGGATCAGCGCGCTGGCCGCCGTGAGTGCCCACGGGAAGACTTCGGCGGGGCCGGAGTGGCCGAGGGCCGCCCGTACGGCGAGTCCGGCCGTGACGAAGTACGCGACGACGATGATCCAGTCGGCCGTTCCGAGGCGGCTGAAGTGGGCATGCCACGCCACGAATTCGGCGACAGCGGGGAAGAGGCCTGGTCGCACGGTTCGAGTGTAGAAAGCTCGAACGGGCAACGTGCTTCGGGCCGGGGGCCGACGCGGCATGCGGACAGGTTGACGTGACGGGTATTGTGAGGCGATGGCACGACCCGTGTGGACTGGCGCAATCTCGTTCGGAATGGTTTCGATACCCATCCGGTTGGTACCGGCCGTTCGCAAGAAGAGCATTTCCTTCAATCAGCTCGATGACCAGACGATGTCCCGTATCCGGTATCGCAAGGTGAGCGAGGCCACGGGTGAGGAGGTGCCGACTGAGCACATCGTCAAAGCCTTCGACATGGGTGCCGAGAACTACATCCTGATCACCGACGACGATCTCGCTCCGCTGTCGCCGGCAAAGTCGAAAGAGATCAGCTTGGAGACGTTCGTCCCTGTCGACGACCTCAACCCGCTGATGTTCGACGCCTCGTACCTGATCATTCCCGACAAGACCCCGAAGCCGTACGCATTGTTGGCGACAGCGATGGCCGGCTCGGGCCGCGTCGGCATCGGTCGCTTCGTGATGCGTCAGAAGGAGTACCTCGCCGCTGTGCGCTCGGACGGTACCTACTTGACGCTGTCGACGTTGGTGTTCCCTGACGAACTCGTCGACATCGCAACGGTGGACGGGTTCGACGCGTTGGACGATGTGACCATCTCGGACAAGGAACTGTTGATGGCGAAGTCGTTGGTCGAAGCACTCAGCGAGGATTTCCAACCGTCGGAATATCGCGACGAGTATCGGCTTGCCGTCGAGGACATCATCGAGCAGAAGGCCGCCGGTAAGACGCCCGTGTTCGAGGACGCACCCGCAGCAAGGACAACGGTGATCGATCTCGCGTCCGCATTGGAGGCCAGTTTGCGTACCGCCAAGGAGGCACGCGCCCATCACCCGACGGCAACTGCTCACCAGACGCTGAAGAACGTCACCAGCAAGAAGGCGGCGAAGTCGAAGAAGGCAGTTGCGACGGCTGCGACGAAGAAGTCGACGTCGAGAGTTGCGGCGCCGAAGGTGCGCAAATCGGCCTGAGCCGGCGGGACTTCAGGACGGCTCGCGCACGACCTGCAGCGGGTTCTTGTCGTCGCGTAGGCCGATGTACACCGGGTGCCGCAGGTGACCGGCTTCGGTCCACTCGCCGAAGCTGATCTCCGCGACCAGTTCCGGGCGCAGCCAGGTCGCTCTGCCTCGCGGCAGTTTCGGTTCCGGATCGAACGGGCTCCGCTCGGTGATCAACGGAGCGAACAACCCGCGCAAATGGTGCAGCGCGACCTCGTTGAAACCGGTGCCGACAGCGCCGGAGAAGCACAACTTCCCACCTCGGTGGACGCCGACGAGCAGCGAACCGAACGATGTCGAGCGGTTGCCCTCACCGACCAGGAAACCGCCGATGACGACCTCTTGTTGATGACGATGCTTGACCTTGATCCACGACGGTGAGCGGCGGCCGGGCAGATATGTCGAGTCGTTGCGCTTGGCGATCACTCCTTCGAAACCGTTGGCTCGCGTCGCTTCCATCAACGCCGCCGCGTCGTCGGTGACCGGCGTGATGGACAGGGGCGGAATCGGGGTCACCCGGCTGACCAGGATCGCCCGACGTTCGTGCCACGGCTTGCTGCGGAGATCGGTGTTGTCGATGGCGAGAATGTCGAACACGACCAATCCGTGCGGGCGATCCGGTCGTCCGACGAGCTGAAACCAGTGGCGACCGTTGTCGTCGAGAGCGATCACCTCGCCATCGAGGATCACATCTGCCGAGCAGCAGCTGCGCACGGCCTCGGCCAACCAGGGCCAACGCTCCGTGCGGTCGAGACCGTTCGAGCTGATGGCTTCGACGGCCTCCGCACGCTTGCGCACGATGACTCGGTGGCCATCCCACTTCGGCTCGAACATCCAGGACGTGCCGGTCGGCAGTTTGCCGCTCGTGGCTTTCATCGGTGCGATCGGCCAACTCAACGCGACGTGCTCAATCGTCCTCGACATGGACGAACAGCATCAGCGAACGTCCCATCATCTGCACGGCGCTCGCCGCTTCGACGATGGCCGCGTCAGCAGCACTGACCTCGCCGGTTCCTGTATCGAGGACGCAGCGCCAGCGCGCGCCCCACTTCGCGTCGGGAAGTACGAACTTCACGTCGTCTGCGTCGGCGTTCATCAGCCAGAGCACGTTCACATCGGTGATCTGTTCGCCGCGTGCACTCTGCTCGATCGAGCCGCCGCCCAGGAAGATTGTGACGCTCTTCAGGCCGCCCTCGCCCCACTGTTCGTCGTTCATCTCAGCCGCATCCGATGTGAACCAGGCCAGATCGACCGTGCCCTCGCCGTGCAGCGATCGACCCTGGAAGAACTGCCGACGGCGGAACGTCGGGTGCTCGCGCCGCAGCGCGATCAGGCCCGCGACGAAGGTCAGCAGCTCGTTGTCGACGTTCTCCCAGTCGTACCACGAGACAGGGTTGTCCTGACAGTAGGCGTTGTTGTTGCCACCCTGGGTGCGGCCGATCTCGTCACCACCGAGCATCATCGGGACGCCTTGCGACAGCATCAACGTCGCGAGCATGTTGCGCTGCTGGCGTGCCCGGATCGCATTGATCGCGACGTCGTCGGTCGGGCCCTCGGCGCCGCAGTTCCAGCCGCGGTTGTGGCTTTCGCCGTCGTTGTTGTCCTCGCCGTTGTCGTCGTTGTGCTTCT
>JAYTRT010000736.1:0-2988 GCA_043746045.1 Actinomycetota bacterium
CACGTCGTCGATGTGCCACCGAAGTTGTCGTCACGGGTGCGGTTGTTGGAGCGCGGCAAGACCGACCCGAACGACGCCCGCTCGGCGGCGATCGTTGCCTGGCACAACCCGTCCCTGAATGTCGTCGCCGGTCTCGATGAGCATCGTGTTGTGCTGCGAATCTTGGCGGACCGGGATCATCAGATCACTGCGCAACGCACTCGCACGATCTGCCGGCTGCACGCGTTGTTGTGTCTGTTGATCGAGGGTGGCACCGGACGATCATTGACCGCCGACAGAGCCGACCAGATCCTGGCCAGCGTGCACATCACCGGTCCTGTCAGTCGCGAACGGATCGATGCTGGACGACAGTTGCTCGACGAGATCCGGGCGCTCGATGCCTTGCGGGTCGAGGTCCGCAAACGCACCGCCGAGATGATCGTCGCATCCGCGACCACGGTCACCGACGTCTACGGAATCGGCCCGTTGATGGCTGCGATCATCATCGGTCGCGTCGGCGACATTCGCCGATTCCCGACGTCCGGTCACTTCGCCCGTCACAACGGGACCGCTGTCAACGTCGCGGGTGTCGGGGTCTAGCGTGTTGTCGGGTTCGGGAGTGACTGCTCCGAAGAGTCGGGTCATGTGAGGTGAGATGCCGGCCACGCTGGATTCAGTGACGTCCTCGCATTGTCCTCCCGGACCCACTGGTCGAACTCGCGCGGTGCGGTGCGTCTCGGGGTGTTAGCGGCGGGAGTCGGCGATGAGTCGTTGGTGGACGACGTCGCTGATGTGCCGCTTCAGTCCGCGCATTGCCTCTTTGCGGGTCTTGCCCTCGGCCTGTTTGCGTGCGTAGTAGACGCGGCCGGGGGTCTCGTTGCGGACCTGGGTGACGGCGGCCATGTGGATTGCGTGGTTGAGTTGGCGGTCACCGCGAGGGTTGAGACGGTGCCGCTTCTTCGGCCCGGATGATGCCTCGATCGGTGCACGGGCACCAATCGACGCGCCCCAACACGGCCCCAAGACACCACTTGACACAAAGAGGATTCGCTCTGGCGCTGTTATGCAACCGGTTCTGTCGGCCGCCGGGCTGTCTGGAGGGGTCTACGGTTTCGGGTTCGGCTGGTTGAGATCGTCTCGTCCGGTGTCGGACGGGACGGTTTCGACCTTTGTTGCAAGGAACCCTGATGACCGATTCCACGACGCTGAGCGTGTTCCACGACGACGTGTTCACCGATGCCAACTCCGAACCCTCGCCGGGTTCCTCGGCGGCTACTCCGGTCTGACCCGCGACGCATACGCGCTTGATCTTCGCCAGTTCGCCCAATGGTGCCACGACCGTCGGATAGGCCTGTTCGCCGTCGCCCGTGGCGACATCGAAGGCTTCGCCCGCAACCTCGAGGATCTCGGTCGGGCGCGGGCCACGATCTCGCGACGGTTGTGCACGATCACCTGCCTGTACCGGTACGCGGTTGAAGAAGGACTCCTCGACCGCTCACCAGCGGTTCATGTCCGTCGGCCGCGCTTGGACTATGAGTCCAACGCGACTGGTCTTGACCGCAACGAGGTCGGCGCGATGCTCGTGGCGGCCGGGTGGCCGGAGCACGCGATCATGCCCTGATCTCGCTGCTCGCGTTGAACGGGCTCCGCCGGTCCGAAGCGATCGGTGCCGACATCGAACAACTCGGCCTCGAGCGCGGGCACCGCACACTCGTTATTCATCGCAAGGGCGGCAAAGCGGTGACGATCCCGCTCGCGCCACGAACCGCACGGGCGGTCGATCTCGCCGTCGGGGAACACTGCACCGGCCCGATTTTCTGTGACGGCAGCGGTGGCCGTCTCGATCGTCATGGCGCCGCCAGGGTCGTGCGACGCATCGCTCGACGGGCCGGGATTTTCAAGAGGGTCGGACCTCATACGTTGCGGCATGCGTTCATCACGGCCGCTCTCGATGCGGGTGTCCCGCTGCTCGACGTTCAAGAAGCGGCCAGTCATGCCGACCCGCGCACCACGATGCGCTACGACCGGGCCCGCGTGTCCCTCGACCGGCACGCCACCTACATCGTGTCGACCTTCATCACGGGCGCCTCCCGATAACCAGCAATGTCCGTTCCGCGCTCGAAGGAACGAGCGCGGAGCGGGCATTCGGGGCGGTCCATCGCCTGCGTGCTGTTCTGTTCTTGGGGCCGGCTTGCTGTGCGAAGCTGTCGGCAACGACAAGGTGTGTAGGAGGACCGATATGCGTCAGTTCAGGATGGTTCACGTTGGGGTGGCGGCTGCGCTTGCGGCGGCGGCGGTTGCGAGCGTCGGACTCATTCAGTCGGTGGGTGCGGCGGGCTCGGGCACGGCGTCGGTGCTGGTGCCGATCGTGCCCTGTCGTCTGTTCGACACGCGAGCATCGGCAAACAACGTCGGCACCCGGAACACGCCGATCGGGCCGGGGGAAACTGCCACGTTCGCGGTGTGGGGCAGCAACGGCAATTGCATCATCCCGTCGTCGGCCACCGGGATCGCAACCAACGCCACCGCCGTCCACCCGACCGCTGACAGCTATGTGACGATCTACCCCGCAGACGCGGCGCCGCGACCGACGGCATCAAACCTGAACGTCGTCGCCGGAAGTCCCCCAACACCGAACCAGGTCACGGTCGGGCTGTCGGCCGCTGGCGCGATCGGTGTTTACAACAATGGCGGCACCGTCGACCTCGTCATCGACATCGTCGGCTACTACCAGGCCGCCTCGACGTCCAGTGGCGGCGCACAAGGCCCACCGGGACCGCAAGGGCCGCAGGGCATCCAGGGCGCGAAGGGTGATCCTGGGGTCACCGCAACAGTGACACGTCGCGTCCAATTCACGTTCCCGGCGAACAACGGTGCGACCGGACAGGTGTTGGAGAGCGACGTTCAGTGCCTAGCTGGAGAACGTCTGGTCGGCGGCGGATACGAGATCCTGGAGAGCACGTCGGTTGGCGGACAGCCAGACACGATCGTGCTCGACTCGCGTCCTGC
>JAYTRT010000737.1:0-2987 GCA_043746045.1 Actinomycetota bacterium
TTGTCGTCACATTGCGCGAATTGGCACAGTGGTTGCTGACTGGTGAACGAGCGACCGAAACGGCGCCGCAGAACCCATCGGCGAGGCATTGCGGCGGGAACGTTGAGAACGACATACATGTTGCAGACCCCCTGCCTTGACAATAGTCACACGTGATAGCTGTACCCTGGATATCGGCAGTCGCATCCCGAACTTGAAGGGTTTGTTTCCAACGTGTCGAATGACACGGAGCGCGTTCGAACCAGATCGAATCTGGACTATCGTCCACTTCGTAAGTAGAGAGACGGACAAGCGGGCACGTTTTGCCGTTCAAGCGTCGGTCGAGACAAGGCCGACTCCAGCAAAGGCGAGGCGCGAATGGTGGACGAAATCGAACCAGGGGCACGGGCAGCGGTGCTGCCGGGGCTGAAGAGATTCGTGGTGCGGAACAAGCTCAAGTTGATCCTCGTCGGCGGGGACGGCGCCTCCATCTTCTTCGGATTCCTGATCACATTGATGCTGACGCCGTTCGGGACCGTGCACAGATTCCGAACCGTTGTCGTCGTGGCCGGCGTCGCCATGGCGGCGGGGCTGTGGGCAGTTCGATCCCAGGGGCTGCTCCTCGCCCGAGTCAGTGCCATCCGAGTGGTCGAGATCACGCGGATCGCACGTGCGATGGTGGTGTTGGCCGGGCTCCTGCTCGTCTTCGATCGAATCGTCAAGACTGATCTCTACATCCGCTACACGGCGGTTGCGTGTGGCGTCGCGTTTTTGGCGATGTGCACGTCCCGTTCGTTTTTCCGGTCTTGGCTAACCGCAGCACGAGCGACCGGTTCCTACCGGCGCAATGTCGCCATCATCGGCACCGACGAGGAAGCAGTCCGGCTGATCGACCTGCTCAGCACCCATCCGGACATCGGTATGACAGTCGTCGGCGTGATCGGTAACCGGGCAGAAGCCGCCGACCACGTGCTGCAGAGCCAGTGGTTGGGTGAGGTCCACGAGGCAGAAGCGATCGTCGAGGCCCACAATCTGTCCGGCGTCGTGATTGCGCCGCGCGGGACGTCGCCGACCCGTCTCAACGAATTGATCCGCAGTCTGCACGTTGCCGGCCGCCACGTTCATCTGGGTACCGGCATCTCGGGCATCGACGCCCGTCGACTTCGAGCCCTGCCGCTCGCCTACGAGCCGCTGTTCTACGTCGAGGCGCCATCATTGGCAAAGGCTCAGCTGGTCGCCAAGCGATGCTTCGACATCGTGCTCGGATCATTGGCCGTCATCGTGCTCAGCCCTCTTCTCCTCGGCGTCGCGCTGGCGGTCAAGTTGGGCGACCGTGGCCCCGTGCTGTTCAAGCAGACCCGTGTCGGCCGATCGGGACGGACCTTCGGCGTGTACAAGTTCCGCAGCATGCAGGTCGACGCCGAACAGCGGTTGGCCGAGTTCCAGAAGACCAACGAGCGCAGCGGCCCGCTGTTCAAGATGGAGCGCGACCCACGCGTGACGCGAGTCGGCAAATTCCTGCGCGACTCCAGCCTGGACGAACTTCCGCAGCTGATCAACGTCATCAAAGGCCAGATGAGCCTGGTCGGACCACGCCCCGCCCTGCCCGCCGAAGTCCTTGCCTTCCCCGCCGACCTCCGCCTTCGCGAACAGGTTCGCCCTGGCATCACCGGACTGTGGCAGGTCGAAGCTCGCGACAGCCCTTCGTTCGAGGCCTACCGGCGCCTCGACCTGTTCTACGTCGAGAACTGGTCATTGACCCTCGACCTGATCATCATGATCGGCACGATGGAACAGACGCTCGCCCGAGTTCTGCGAATGCTGCGGCCAGGTCACCGTGTCGCCGATTCGTTCGTCGTCGATCCGGTGACGATCGAGAACTAGCAGCGAGAGCGCGCTGGTCAGAGGCAGAACCGGTCAGGCATCGAGCAGTCAGAGTCCGTCGACGGCCGACCCGACGTCAAATCGAGTCGTTGGCCAGGACGAGGAGCGAAACGTCGGCAGCCAACGCTCGTCCCAGTCGAAGCTCGACCGGACCGAAGCCGTAGTGGTCGCTCGATGCAATGCTGAGGACGCCGAGGCACCGCCCGTCACCAGTGATCGGGAAGGCAGCGACGCTGTAGATGCCCCGCTTCTGGCGCGCGATCGTGTATTCGGGCCACTCGTCGAGGTGGCTCCGAGACATCGTGCGCGCCACCCTGGCGGTGCGAAATGCGGTGATCGATGGCCCGTCACCGAGCTCGAGCTCGATCAGGTGCAGTTCGACGGCATCAGCACTCGTCGCGATGACGCACGCGCTCTCGAACTCGGGACCGAGGCAGACGAAGGCGAAAGCGACGCCGTCCATCGATTCGAGCATCACCTCGACGGCTGCTCGGATTCTGTCGACCCAACCGAGGGGAACGGACGTCGAGATCGACATGTGGTGAAACGACCCGTACTCCCGAGAACCGGGTGCCAGTTCGCCTGTTCACTCAAGCAATGCGTCGCGAATGTCGCAGACCGCTCCACGGATCGTACTCCTTTGCGAGCGACGTCAGGTTCACGATCCTCGGCGCCATCCGGGCGGTCCGAACCGCACCCGTCTGGCTGCGTGATCGACCGACTCGACTTCTCGACCTGCGTTCAACCACGCCTTCGACTGGACGTTGGTCGCCCCGCTGCTCGGATCGTTGGCCCACCATCTCCGCGACCTCATCGCAGCCGCCGGCAACGGACCGACCAAACGCTCCACGTCGTCGAACTCGAGCGTGACCGGCTCGTCCCCCGCTCTGCACAGGAACTCGAAGAGGGGGTCGTACTTCGCCACCGCTCAAGGATGCCACGACGACATCGGCGCTCGCCCGATTGGGTGAGCGCCGATGTCTCGAGAGGGGTGGCTGGAGCGAACTCCGGATGTCAGCTCGACGTGAGCGGCTGGACTGTCTTCGGAGTCTTGCGCTGATGAACGATCCCGAGTCCGACGAGGATGGCCATCAGCCCAGCGGCGATGAACGCACCGATGGCGG
>JAYTRT010000738.1:0-2972 GCA_043746045.1 Actinomycetota bacterium
TCACCCGTGTACCTCCGCGGTCGCCGGCCGGTGGTGTATCGCCGCCGCCACCGCCCGTCCCCGCGGAGTCAGGCGCCGATGGATCTCGACCGTGGAAACGGCGCGCCGGCCCGACGTGAGATCGTGCAGCAGTCGGCGCAGCGTGTGCAGCAGTCCGCCGGGCAAGCGACCGATCAGCAGCGCTGCGGCTCCGATCGCGAGCGTCGACGTTCCATCTGGCAGACCTGCATCGAACGCGACGAGCAACCCGGCGCCGATGACCGCGCCGATCGCGTTGTCGACACCGAACACCACGACCGCCGCGAACCAGATCAGTCCGCGGATCGGATCGAATGCCGAGGCATCGAAGGCGCGACTGCCCATCGAGAGCAGAGCGCCACCGAGTGCCGCCATCGCCGCGCTCGCGCCGAACATCACCAGCTTGAGCCGGTGGACGTCGACACCGGATGCGAGCGCACCGTCTTCTTCGTCGCGGATTGCGATCAGCGCTCGTCCGAGACGTCCGCGATGCAGGTTGTGGACGATCGCGAAGGCGGCGGCAAGGCAGGCCAGTTCCAAGACGTAGAAGTTGTTGTCGTTGGCGAAGGTCGCCGGCGGCTCGATGTGGATGCCCTGGGTGACAGACGGCTGCTCGAACAAGAAGCGGCTCATCGCGACACTCAACGCGAACGTGGTCAGCGCCAAGAACAGACCGCGCCGACGGATCGCGGGCCAACCGCTGAGCATGCCGATCGGGAAGACGATGATCGGGCATGCGATGAGCGCGCCGACTCCCGTCAGGTGCGGGAGCAGTGGCAGCGAGCCATCGGCGAGTCGCGCCGCGATCAACGCGCCGAGGCCGGCGAACCCTGCCTGACCGAGCGAGATCTGCCCGCCGTAGCCGCTGACGACCACGATCGACACCAGCACGATCGCGAGGGCCGGCACGGTCAGTGCGACGTGCATGTTGTCAGCCCCGAAGAGCAGCGGCGCTCCCAACGTGACGGCCGGAAGGACCCACCATCCGCGAACTGGTGGTAGCTCGCCGCGCGCCGTGAGCCCGGCCGTGATTCCCGCATCGCCGCCGCCGCTTCCTGCGAGGCGGCCGACCACGAGGGTGGCGACCAGGAGGGCGATGACGAACAGGTTGGAGGTCAACGCCTGCACCAGGTTCTGGGCCGTGCCGTGTACGTGGACCTGGGTCAGTTCGGCCTGCACGATGCCCAGCAGCAATCCGCTCCCGACGGCGAGGGCGGGGTTGCTCAGCCTGGCGATCACGACGACGGCCATCGTTTCAAGGAGCACGAGCGTGAACTCGTAGGGTTCGAGCCTCAGGGTGGAGGCCATCAGCATTCCGCACAGACCGGCGAGCGTGGTGCCGACGGCCCAACCGATCGCGGCGATGCGGTCGGCGTCGATGCCACCGAGTTCGGACAGCCCACGGTTCTCCACGACGGCGCGCACACGCAGGCCGAACCGACTGCGTTGACTCAATGCCAGCGCCGAGCCGACCATCGCGATGACCGCAAGATCGATCGCCGTGCCGATCCCGATGTACGCACCACCGGGGAGAGCGATGTTGCCGCTGGGCACGAGCGATGGGGGGTCGAGTCGGGCCTGCGCGCCCCACAACACCGTTGCCGCGCCGAGGATGACCACCAGCAGGCCGAGTGACGCCACAAGCCGTTCGGCCGCCGACGCGCTGCGGCGTTGCAGCGGCCGGAACACCAGCCGCTCGAGCAGCAGGCCGAACCCCGGGGCAACGACGATCAGGTCGAGCGCGACGGCGAGCGCGGTCGGCCAGTGCCACATCCGTACCTGCTGCCAGAGCAGGAATGCGATGATCATGCCGACTGCCCCGAATGCGAGGTTGAACACGCCGGTGAGCCGGTAGGTCGCGAGCAACCCGAGGCCCGACAGTGCAGCAATCGCGCCGACGCCGAGACCGGCGAGCGCCAGTTCGAGCGCCAGCACGAGTCAGGTCCCCGGGTCGTTCGGTTCGCAGACCGGGCACGCCACGAGACCTCGGCGACGGATGGTCCCCGGGTCCACGGCGACGACTCCGGCCTTGCCGACGACGAGAGCACAGTTCGCCAGGTGAAAGTGCTCGCCCCGTTCGCCGGCCACGAGCCCGCCGCCGCTGACCTCCGCGCTTCCATTGACCTCCGCGCTTCCATTGACCTCCGCGCTTCCATTGACCTGCGCGCTGATCATCGGCTTTTCGCTGCTCGGGACATCGGGCACTGTTTCGACGAGCACCGTTTCGACGAGCAACGCGTGAAGCTCCGACATCATCGCGTTGGTTCGCTCCGTGGCCCGGTGTTTGGCATCGCCGGCGAGCATGATCGCCGCTGCCACCACCATCGCCGCGCCAGGGATCGTGCCGGACGCGAGGTACGGCATCTCCTCGCCGACGGTGGGCCGGCCGGACACTCCGTACCAGCCGAGGAAGATGAACACCACGCCGCTCACTGCCAACACGATGCCGAGGATGCCGCCGTTGGACAGACGTGACTGCGGCGCGTCCACTGACCCACGAGCGGGTTCCATCTGTCGAGTCTACGAAGATTTCAACCCTACGATGACAGCGTGTCGGGTCGAAGCAGTCACCGTCCGGCTTCGGCCCTGATCGCCGCAGCCCTGTTGCTCTGCGCGTGCGGACCACGCTGGAAGACGAACGAGGCGGCAACGGTCGCTCCGACAACCGCTGTCCCGGCAACGACGGGCTCCATCGCGACGTCCGCCAGCGCGATCCCGACCGTGGCCCCGACGAGCACCTCG
This sequence comes from Actinomycetota bacterium, assembly GCA_043746045.1. GTDB lineage: Bacteria > Actinomycetota > Acidimicrobiia > Acidimicrobiales > Ilumatobacteraceae > WLMZ01. The sequence goes on from JAYTRT010000738.1 coordinate 2,761, forward strand.
GCCGAAATGCCCGGCACCACCGTGACGACGGTGCCGGAGGCCACCACCACGACGACTGCCGCAAGTGCACCGAGCACCACCGTGGATGTGGCCGTGACGACGGCCGCCATTTCGGCCAACTGGATCACCTTCTTCCAGAACACGACCTCGATCCCCGATCGCGTCGCACTGCTCGAGAACGGCCCGTCGCTGGAGAAGGCCGTCGAACAACG
>JAYTRT010000739.1:0-25755 GCA_043746045.1 Actinomycetota bacterium
CGCTCGATTCGATCCTGACCCGAATGCAGACCCATCAAGACAAGAAGCGGAGCATGCTCCGACAGCTGTCGGCGTGGAACCCGTCGCCCACACGGTGACCGCCGAGCGGTTCTGCGCATTCGTATCGGCTACATCACCCAATCGATCGACGTGAAGCCCACGAACCCTCCGACGACGTTCGCTGTGATCATCGGCAACTTCGATGGGAAACCCGGCAACAAACGGGACCTCACGCTGTACCTGACACACACACTCGACGAAGAACTCCCTCTCCGATCTCTTCAGCTCAACTGGACTCCAACACCAGGGGTGACGCGAGAACCCGCCATCACGTCGATGGAAGGTTGGCCGCCTCCGCCCGTTCCACTGCCCGCTGTCCCGGTGTCCCGACAATCCGATCCGATGGGTCGTCACCAGATGAGATTCTGGGATGCTCAGGCATGGACCACCCATGTGTCCAACGACAGTGTCGCCGCGACGGATCCGGTTTGACGGGGAGCGAATCTTCCCGAGACGGTCACGAGCTGGCCCTACGCGATCCGCGCAGTGGCAATTTGAACTTCGGCGCGTCACGACAATTGTCCCGCGGGAGCCAACGACTGTCAGTTCGTAGGAGCCTGGCGTCAGCGCACGGTGCAGTCATCGAGGGTCAGCTGGCGGAGGGAGTGCCAGATCTCCCACGGGTAGAACGGGCACATCACGGCCGAACGTCCGTGATCGTGGGTCCAGTAGTAGTTGTGGGCGCGCGGGTCGCTCCAGACCTTGCGCGCGTTTCGTTCGTCGACGAGGCGGTTGTGCCGCCAGTACGCCTCGTTCGTCACCTCGATCGACCGTTTGTCATCGACGATGAGGTGCGCCATGCACTCGAGCGCATGGCGCACGACGACCTCGTGGAAGCTCGCCGGGTGCATGCCGCCGTTCGTGTTCGGGCCGTAGACGATCCACATGTTCGGGAAAGACGGCACCATGCACCCGAGGTAGGCGCGAGCACCGTCCTGTGCCCAGGCCTGCTCGATCGACACGCCGTCGCGGCCGATGATCGACATCGGGAAGAGGTAGTCGGTCGCGTGGAAGCCTGTGGCGTAGACGATCACGTCGACGTCGTGGTGCTCGCCGGTGACCGTCTGGATGCCGGACTCCGTGATCCGCTGGATGCCGTCCGTCACGAGCGTGACGTTGTCGGCCTGGATGGCGTCGAGGACGCTGTACTCGCTGTCCACCGCCAGCGGGCGCGCCGAGAGGTAGGGGTGTGGAGGTGTCATCCTGCGGACGAGCACGGGGTCGCCCAGCTTGCGCTCGAGGAAGGCGATCGACAGATCGCGCATTGCCTTGTTCGCCGCGCTGCACGCGTCCGGATCGTCGAAGTCCGGGTCGATCTCGCTGAAGTCGGACAGGAACCGGATCGAGATCGCGGCCTGGAACCGCATGAAATTCGTGTAGAAGGGCAGGTTCCGATCCAGCCAGTTGACCTGTGGCGGGTACGGCGTGCGATAGCCCGGCGTCGGCATGAACCACTGGGGCGTGCGCTGGAGGACGACCACCTGCTCGGCGACGAGCGCGATCTCCGGGATCATCTGGTAGCCGCTGGCGCCAGTGCCGACGACCGCGACTCGCTTGGCCGTGATGTCGAGGTCGTGGGGCCACCGCGCCGAATGGAACGACGGCCCGAGGAAGTCCGCCATGCCGTCGATGTCGGGCAGCTTCGGTCGATTCAGGAACCCGACTGCGGTGATGACACCGCTCGCTCGCATCACGTGCTCGCCGGCCGGTCCGTCGATTGTCACCTGCCACTCGCTTGCCGCTTCGTCCCACACCATCGAGCGGACCTCGGTGCCGAACAGGATGTCGTCACGGAGATCGAACGTGTCGGCGACCCAGTGGAAGTAGCGCTCGGTCTCCGACGACGGGCAGTGCGAATACGGGTAGCTGTAGTTCACGCCGAACAGGTTCGTGTACGAGCGGCTCTGCGTGTCCACGCGACACCCGGGGTAGCGGTTCTCGTACCACGTGCCGCCGACGTCGGAGTTCTTCTCGAGGACTGTGAACGGGATGCCTGCGCGCTTCAACTGTACGGCGGCGTTGAGACCGCCCAGTCCGCCACCGACGACGATCACGCGAAACGCTTCCAGCCGCTCCGGCGGTGGCGGAGCCTTCCAGTCCAGCCCGCGCGCCCACGGGTCGAGCGCCAGCTCCTCGATGTACAGGCCCATGTCCTCGTCGGCCAGCTCGAAGTTGCACGCCAGTCGCAGGCTCGTCGGCAGCCTGTCCTCGGGCCCGATCGAGATCTCGCCGGCGCCTGCGTCACGGTAGGCCTTCAGGAACTCGGCCGCCTTGCGGCGCAGCAGCGGCCGGTCGTCGTCCTCGCCCGGCAGCGCCCTCCCCGGGCCGGGTCGGTTCAGGCGTGCCGCCTCCACCTCCTCGTCGCCGGTGAGCTGGTACAGCAGCCCGCGCAGCGCCAGCAGATCGGCGTGCATGACCGCATCGTCGATCACCGCATCGGACGCGTCGAGCAGCTCCGCTCGCACTGGTGTGTCCAATTGGGTCGCCATGCAACACCTCCGCTGACGGGCCGCGCGACGGCAGTCACGAGGCAGACATGATCCGTCCCCAGTATCGGTCGCCGCGGCGCCCGACATCGAATCGCACACGCCAAAGGCGGCGACCGTGCCGTTCTGGCGATCACAGTGTCAATTCGAGTGAGGTCGCCCACACTGGCTGTGGCAAATCGCACAGGGTGCATACCAGAAACTTCAACCGTGCGCGATCCGCCACACCGGGTGTGGCCAAGTGCACAGCGTCGCGAGAACGAGCGCTGAGCCGGCGATCTGTACGCTCCCGTCTTCAGTCGATGGAGAGTTCTGGCCCGAACTGGCGCTCGATGTGAGGTTCGATTCGGTGCTGTACGGAGAGGATCGCGCCGAGTTTTGAGTCTTTCTCGCGATCGATGAACTCGATCAGCGCTTCGATCGGCGGTCGAGCTCCGCCCCGAAGAAAGACGCTGCAGCTTCCAAGATCCCGTTGACCCGGCGCAGCTCGCGGATCTCGGCTTCCATCTCACGCATCCGCTCACGCTCAGCTGTCGACAACCCGGCCTTCGCACCGGCATCGATATCGGCCTGCTTGACCCACTGCCGAACCGACTCGACGCCATAGCCGAGTTGGTCCGCGATCCGCTGCACCGCGGCATACCCGCGGCCTTCCTCGCGAGCCAACAGGACAAGCCTCACCGCCTGTTCCTTCTGCGGATCCGTGTACCGCCTGCCCTTCGGCAAGGCCTTCTTCGATGACATGGCACTCTCATTGTTTCAGCGGCGACGACCGAACCGGAAGCGAAGGAGTTGTGGCGGGAGATCAGCGACCGGCGGGCGGCCAACATGCTCAAGCTCGTCCGCGAGATCGACGACGTCGGTGGCCTGCGACCGGATCTCTCGATCGACGACGCGGCCGACACTATCTGGGCCACCAACAGCCCTGAGCTCTCTGTCATGCTCATCAACGAACGCGGCTGGAGCGCAGACCACTACGAACGTTGGCTCGCGGAGACCTGGCAACGACTGCTCCTTGGGTGAGCGGATCGTCCGGCGTTGGCGCCGTCAGCGCTGAAGGATCGAGTGCGTCTGCGGTCCGGCCCCGATCGGTTGCTTGCGTGTGAGATTCTGGTGCGCGGCATCGAGACGGAGGGACGCCATGCGCGGTCAGTTCAGGTTGGTTCACATCGGGGTCACTGCGGCAGTCGCAGCCATGGTCACGGCGATCGGGCTTGTGCAGTTTGCAGGCGCTACAGGTGGCACTGCATCGGTGTTCGTGCCGATCGTGCCGTGCAGGCTCGCCGACACTCGGCCGGCACCCGACAACGTCGGGCCGCGCGCGACCATGCTCGGTGCGGCAGAAGCCGTCTCGTTTGCGGTGTGGGGCACCAACGGCAACTGCACGATCCCGAACACGGCAACCGGCATCGCGACGAACGTGACCGCTGTGCACTCGACCACAGAGAGCTACGTCACGATCTACCCTGCCGACGCAAGCCCGCGACCGACTGCGTCGAACCTGAACGTCGTCGCGGGCGGCGCGCCGACACCGAACCAGGTGACCGTCGGGCTATCCGCAAAGGGAGCGATCGCTGCGTACAACAACGGCGGCTCCCTCGATCTCGTCATCGACATCGTCGGCTACTACCAAGCCGCCCAGACGGCAAGCGGCGGAGTTGTCAACAACGACGACCGGTACTACACCAAGGACCAGATCGATGCCACCATTGCGGGCGTCAACAACGCAGTTGCGGGCGTAAACGGCTCGGTCGCCGGCACGAACACGGCTCTTGCGCAGACCAACTCTGTCGTCGCTACGAAGCAGACCAAACCCACTGGTACCCGGAAGTTGATACTCGACATATCGCACTTTGTGCCGACCAGCAGCACAGCCGCGTACTCAGCTTCGACGACCCGACTGTCGCTCACGAACAACGGGTGCTTCGTCTCCCCAGTTGACTTGCCGGACGGGTCGAAAGTGACCAAGATCGAGGTGAACCTGTTTGAAAATTCGGCCGCTGACGGGATCTCCGCCTACTACATAGCCGCGAAAGGCGACAAGGCAGGCACAACGAACTTCCTCGCCAACTTCGGTACGGGAATCCCGGATCAGCCGGGCCTCACGACGATTGAGGCTGTGCCCTCGGACGGAGGCGTCATCGACAACCAGACATGGGGTTACTCGACGGAGTTCTGCGGATTCGCGAACACCTCGCTCTATGGGATCATCATCACCTACACGCTCCCATGATCGTCAGGGCGTCGCCGATGACGGGAGAGATCGGCGGCGCCCGGCTGCACATCTGGCGACGGCCACCATGGCTGTCCCGGAGATGCTGAGATGGCCGGCCGGCCATGGTTTGCGCCAACGCCGACGTTCGTCGGCATCTCCGAGCTCGCGATCACGGCAACATCGTCCATTGGCGCCGCCGCTTTACGAGGTGATTCGACGACTTCGCCAACGTCCCAGGTGCCTTGCGCCTGACTTCGCAGACACCATCCGCGCACCCACGGAAACGGACGAAGAGCCAGTTTTGACTGCGGCCCGTCGCCGCCCACCTGCGTTGTTGTCTTGCCGATATGAAAGCACTCAACCGTCAGTCGGCAGAATTCTTTCGGCAGCTCCAGGGCTGCAAATGCGACGGAACCAGCAATGACGCCTCCGCAATCGTGAGTGGTCGGGGTCGTGAGGAAATCGTCGAGATCGAGTGCGACGTACATTCCGCACCCCGGGGCAGACCTCGATGAGTACTCAGTACTCACGACACCTCTCGCCGTGTCGTGGAGGGTGGGATGCATGCTCCTCACCCGCGTCCTGTTCGCCAGCTTGCTCCTGACCGGAGGCCTGTCGACTGGGGCTGCGTCTCTGACGATCGAGCCGGCCGCCGCGTCGGCTGATTCGACGACGACACAGATCATCACGGGTCCGGCCGGAAGCGGCTACTTCGGTGAACGGGTGACGGTGCTGACGAACGGGAACTACGTGGTGGTCGATTCCAGCTTCGACGGCGCTGCCGCTGACATCGGCGCGGTGTACCTCTACGACGGCGCGACAAACCAAGTGATCAGCACGCTCACGGGCACCCACGCCGACGACCAGGTCGGCGGCGGAGGTGTGCAAGAGGTCGGCGGCGGCAACTTCGTGGTCTCGAGCTATGCGTGGGCCAACGGTGGCGCGACCCACGCTGGTGCGGTCACCTGGGTCAACGGTGTCACCGGGCTGACCGGCGCGGTCTCGCCCGCGAACAGCCTGGTCGGCTCGACCGCCGACTATGGCGTCGGCGGGGGCTCCATCACCGTGCTGACCAACGGCAACTACGTGGTCGTGACCTCGCAATGGGACAACGGCAACATCGTCGACGCCGGTGCCGTCACGTTCGGCACGGGGGCAGCCGGCGTGAGCGGTCCCGTCAACTCGGTTCGTAGCCTGGTCGGCACCGTCCACACCGACGAGGTCGGGTACGGAAAGGTCCAACCACTGACCAACGGGAACTACGTCGTCTTGTCCCCGTACTGGACACTGACCGACACGGGCGCAGCGACCTGGGGAAGCGGCATCACAGGGATCGCAGGACCGGTGACCTCGACCAACAGCATCATCGGCAGCAGTGCTGGCGACATGGTGTCCTCCGGCGGGGTGACCGCGCTGGAGCATGGTCACTACGTGGTCAGCAGCCCGAAGTGGTCGAACACTGCGCCGGTCGTTGCCGGCGCAGGAGCCACCACATGGGGCAACGGTGCCGTCGGCACCCATGTCGTCGTGGCCGTTGGGAACAGCCTGATCGGTTCGCAAGCCAACGACAGAGTCGGCGACCGGCAGATCGTCTCGCTGATCGGTTCCAACGCCTACGTCGTCGACAGCCCGCACTGGAATGGGAGCCTTGGCGCCGTCACCCGCGGGCTCAGTGCCCTCGGCATCAGCGGCGTCGTGTCGACGGCAAACAGCATCACCGGGAGCACTGCGGGCGATCTCGTCGGCCAGTCCGGAGTCACACCGATCTCGAACGGAAACTTCGTCATCAGCAGCCCGGGCTGGAACAACGGTGGTCAGGCCGGCGCAGGGGCAGCAACGGTGGGTCTGGGCTCGTTCCCCAACCACTTCGCCGTCTCGGCGACGAACAGCATCGTCGGCACGTTCACGAACGACAGTGTTTCGGGCGGTGGTGTGACGCCGCTGACGAACGGCAACTTCGTCGTCTCCAGCCCGAACTGGGGAACGACCGACGTCGGAGCGGTGACCTGGAGCGCCGGTGTCAGTGTCGGTGGCACGCACGGCACCCTCGGGTCGAGCAACAGCATCGTCGGCAGTTCGCCGAATGACACGATCGGTAACCGCGTTGTTGCGTTGTCGAACGGCAACTACGTCGTCGGCAGCCCGTCGTGGGACGGCGTCGCGACCGACACCGGCGCGGCAACGCTCGGCGACGGGACCAATGGGACTCACGAGGTAGTCGACGGAGTGAACAGCCTCGTCGGCACCACAGCAAACGACCTCGTCGGATTCATCGTCATCGCGTTGACGAACAACAACTACGTGATCGGCAGTGCCCAATGGACGAACCCGGTGACGGGCACGAAGCGCGTCGGCGCAATCACCTGGGCGTCCGACATGACGGGCATCACCGGCCCGGTGAGCTCGGCCAACAGCCTCACAGGCACCAGTCTGGACGATCAGGTCGGTACCTACCTTCAAGCCCTGCCGGGGGGTCGCTTCCTCTCCGGCGACCCTTCCTGGAACAACGTCGCGAGTGGCGACGCGCTCGCCGGGGCGATCACCTGGGGCGACGGGACCGGTCCGATCATCGGAACAGTGAGTGCTTCGAACAGCCTCGTCGGCGCCTCGGCGGCCGAGGCTCTCGGCCCGTATCCCAACACTGTCATGCCGGACGGCCGTTCGGTCTTCGTGAGCCCGAAATGGGACAACGGAAGCACCGCCGACGCGAATGCCGTCACGCTCGCCGGCCCAGCAGGTCTCATCGGCACCATCAACACGACCAACAGCGCGCTCGGCACGACCACGGGCACACAATTCTCGCCATCGGACCGGCTGACCACGGACCATGCGCTCGTGATCGGCACGTCTCTGAACAGGGTCATCCTGTTGCAGCTCGACGTCACGCCACCGTCGATTACCCCCGCACCAGACGTCAGTGCCATCGCGGCGCCCGGCGCGACGGGGACCGCCGTGCAATTCACAACCCCAGCAGCCAGCGACAACCGCAGCGCACCCACCACCGCATGCGCACCCGCCTCGGGCTCCACGTTCGCACTCGGCGCAACGTCGGTCACCTGCACCGCAACCGACGGTGCCGGGCTCACGGCGACGACCGCCTTCACCGTCACGGTGAGCACCGGGGCCGACTACGTGCCACTGCCACCTGCTCGCCTGGCCGACACCCGTCCCGGCCAGAGCACGGCGGACGGCGTCTTCGCGGGAACGGGACAGCTGGCGGCCGGCTCCACACTGGAGCTCGCAGTCGCCGGCCGCGGCGGCGTCCCAACTGACGCCGTAGCCGTCACGATGAACGTGACGGTGACCGAGGCGACGGCACCGGGCTTCGTGACCGTCTTCCCCTGTGGGGCAGCCCAGCCGACGTCGTCGAACCTCAACTTCGTCACCGGGTCGACGATCCCGAACGCGGTCATCACCAAGATCGGGACTGGCGGCACGGTCTGCGTCTTCACCCAGCAGGCAATCCAGCTGGTGGTCGATGTCAACGGAGCGTTCCCCCCGACGACGAGCTATCACGCGATCAACCCGGCTCGCGTGCTCGACACTCGGCCGGGCCAGACCACCATCGACGGCGCCCAGCGGGCGAGCGGCGCCGTTGGCCCCACATCGGTGACACCGGTGGTGATCGCCGGTCGGATCGGGATTCCCACCGATGCATCGGCCGTCGTGTTGAACGTGACCGTCACCGAACCGACCGCGACCGGTTACGCAACGGTGTTCCCGTGCGGCACCGATGCCCCGACCGCGTCGAATCTGAACTACTCCCCGGGGTCGACCATTCCGAACTTGGTCATCGCCAAGGTCGGCACAGCAGGTTCGATGTGCATCTTCAGCCAAGCCGGCACCCAGCTGATCGCCGACGTGCTCGGATACTTCCCGGCCACGACGTCGCTCGTCGCACTGCAGCCAGCACGCCTGCTCGACACCCGGCCGGGCTCACCCACCATCGACGGGGCGTTCGCCGGCGAGGGCGCTCCATCTGCAGGTACCGTCGCCGTCCTCCACGTCGGCGGGCGCGGTGGCGTGCCTACTGCAGTGACCACCGTCGTGCTCAACGTGACGGTCACCGACCCGCTGGTCGGCGGGTACGTGACGGTCTATCCGTGCGGCATCGACCCGCCCCTCGCGTCCAACCTCAACTTCGTGCCGGGCCAGACGATCCCCAACGCGGTGATCTCCAAGATCGGCACCAACGGCGACGTGTGCCTGTTCAACAGCCAACCGACACAGCTGATCGCCGACGTGGCCGGATACTTCCCGTGACGAGCGACATGAGGGCAGGCGGAAATCGCCAGCGTCGGTCATTGTCGCCCCTCATGGCAGCCTGTGGTCGGTACCCGGCGCTGATCTTGCGCAGCCAGTCTGAACCGGCGGCCGTTGCTCGCGCCACTCCAGAAGGTCTTTGTCGCCGTACACGATCACATCGGCGGCATGTTCCCGAGCGAGCGCCACGAGGTACTCATCGTCGGCATCTCGCGTTGTCGCTGGTGAGTGCGTGGGTCCGGAACGATGCCGTCGAACGTCCGCAGGACATCGACATATGCACGTGCGAGATCGATATCGATCCATCGGCGCAGGCGTGGCCGCATGGTCAGAACGTCCTCGACCTTGTCGACCAGCGTCCGACAGATCACGAGATCGAACTCCCGGCGCTCGCTCCACGCCTTCACGATGCGGTGCGGCGGTCCGCGCTGGATCGCTGCCGAAACGAAGACGTTCGCGTCATTGGCAAGGCGGCTGGAAAACCAGGAGAGGCACTCCGAAGAGTGCCTCTGAGCTGGGGTTTCTTGGCAGCCCCAACGGGATTCGAACCCGTGCGTCCACCTTGAGAGGGTGGTGTCCTAGGCCACTAGACGATGGGGCCGTGCAAGTAGCCCGCTCAATCTAGCAACAGCGGAGCAGATGCCCACCGAAAACGCCAACAGCCGGCCATCGGCTGGCTGTCTCAGAGCTGGGGAGCCAGGAATCGAACCCGGAATAACAGTACCAGAAACTGCTGTGTTGCCAGTTACACCACTCCCCATCACGTCCCCGTGAGGGCGCCTCAGTGTACAGATCCGGCCCCGAGCGCCAACACCTCCCACACGCCAATCGCGTCAGCCAGTGAGCGACAGCAGCCGATCGAAGCCGATGATTCGGCCGACAGAAAGCCCGGCAGCCTCTTCCATCTCTTTGCCGAACGCGTACGTGCCGCGCACCGGGCTGGTCCGCGTCGGTGACACGTAGGCGGTGAAGCCGAGGTCCTCGGCCATCAGCCGTATCCGCAGCGAATGGAACGGGTCACTGACCATCAACACCCGGCGCGAACCACGGCCGTGCAAGATGGTGGCCACCGCCCGCAACGAATCCCAGCTCGTGTGGCCGTTGTTCTCCTGCAGGATTGCCGCCGCGTTCACGCCGTGTGCGATGAGATACGTGGCCGAAGCACCGGCCTCGGTGAACTTGTCCCCTGGTTGGTTTCCGCCGGTCACGACCACGAGCGGGGCGACGCCCTCGTTCCACAGGATCACGACCTGATCGAGCCGAGCCTGCAATTGCGGCGACGGTCTCCCGTTGTACTGCGCAGCACCCATGACGACGATTGCGTCGACCGGCCTGGCCTGGTCGCTGCGCCCGGTGTGCCACACCTGGAAGAGGTTGATGCCGTACCACCCGACCAACAGCAGGACCACGACGAGCAACGCTCGCAACCACCGACGTCGACGAGGCGGACCGTCGGACACGCCGAGCGGCGGATCACCGGCAGCGACGAAGTCGCCCTCAGGCGTTTCGGTCTCGAGCGCCGTTGGATCGATGATCATCAGGCCGCTGGCACGCCCACTCGGTCGAGCGCGGCACGCAGGCGGCGCAGTGTCTCCTCGCGACCGAGCTGCTCCAGTGATTCGAACAACGGCGGCCCGACCGCGCGACCGGCGACAGCGACGCGAACGGGAGCTTGCGCCTTGCCGAGCTTGAGGCCATAGCTGTCGCCGACCGCTGTCAAGGTGTCCTTCAGCGCATCGGGTGTCCACTCGACGGTTGCGTATGCGGCGGCCACATCGGCGAGGACGGCTGCGGCATTCGGTGAACCCATCACCTTGACGAAAGCGGCTTCGTCGATCGGGGCATCCTCGAGGAACAGGAAGTCGACGTACGACGCGACCTCGTCGAGGCGGACCACGCGCTCTTGCACGAGCGCAGCCATCGCACTGAACACAACGGGATTGAACTGCTCGCGTGACCAGGGCACATCATCTGCCATCAGATACGGAGCGCAGGCGATGATGAACTCGTCGACCGAGAGCATGCGAATGTAATCGCCGTTGAACGCGTTCAACTTCTTCAGATCGAAGAAGGCCGGTGAATGCTTGACGTCCTCCAGGCGGAAATCACGCACGATCTCGTCCCATGGGACGATCTCGGTCTCACCCGCCGGTGCCCAGCCGAGCGTCATCAGATAGTTGACCATTGCATCGGCGAGGATTCCCTCGGCGCGGTACTGCTCGACGGCCACCTTGTCGCGCCGCTTGGACAGCTTCTTGCGCTGCTCATTGACGAGCACCGGCACATGTGCCCACACCGGCGGCACCTCGCCGAGCGCTTCCCACAGCATCTGCTGCTTCGGGGTGTTGGGCAGGTGCTCCTCGGCACGAACCACATGACTGATCCTCATCGTGATGTCGTCGACGACGTTTGCGAGCAGGAACATCGGTGAGCCGTTGCCACGCAACAACACGAAGTCCTCGATGTTCGAGTTGTCGAACTCGACCACACCGCGCACGAGGTCGTGGACGACGGTCGTGCCTTGCGGAACGCGGAAGCGGAGGACGTTGCCGGGAGCAGCACCCAGCCCACGGTCACGCGAAAAGTTGTCGTAACCCTGTTTGCCGCTGGCCTTGGCCCGCTCCTGGATCTGCTCGCCGGTGAGGTCGCAGTAGTACGCCAGACCGGACCGGAACAATCGGTCGGCGGCGGCGATGTGTTGTTCGGCGTACGAGCTCTGGAAGTACGGCCCTTCGAAATGCGGATCGTTCGCGTCGACACCGATCCAGGCCAATGCGTCGATGATGCCCTCGGTCCACTCGGGCCTGTTGCGAGCCTCGTCCGTGTCCTCGATCCGCAAGACGAATGTGCCACCCTCGCGCAACGCGACAGCCCAGTTGTACAGCGCCGTTCGGGCCCCTCCGACGTGGAAGAAACCAGTTGGGGACGGGGCGAAACGAAGACGGAGTGGGCGATCAGACATGACCCGGTCAAGGCTACCCGGGGGGTGTCACACCCTCGGCGCGTGCGTGACGCGCGCAGGACGCGTGCAGGGCCCGTCCAGGCGCGGTAGAGATAGGGGGTGACAGTCACCGAGACGAAGGAAATCATCCTTCCCCGACCGATCGGGTTCGTGCTCGGCGGTGGCGGCAGCCTCGGTGCCGTACAGGTCGGTATGTTGCGCGCTCTCTTCGAACGCAACATCAAGCCGGACCTCGTCGTCGGCACATCGATCGGTGCGTTCAACGGCGCGGTTCTCGCAGCGGACCCAGCAAACGCAGTCCACGCACTCGAGCACTTCTGGCGCAGCTCGAAGCGAGCTGATGCATTCCCGTTGCGCGGGATCAAGCCATTCCTACATTGGCGGCGGACACGCTCGAGCTTCTACCCGAACGACGGTTTGATCCGGTCGATCCACTCCGTGCTCGATGACTTTCCGAACATCGAGGATCTTCTGCTTCCGTACGGCGCTGTGGCAGTCGACGTCGAGCGCGGCGTCCCCGTTCTGTTTCGCCGGGGTCAACTGGAAAGCGCGCTGCTGGCCAGCGCGGCGATTCCGGGCATCTTCCCGCCGGTCCGGCGCGAGGGTCGGCTGTTCTATGACGGCGGCCTCGGCAACAACGTGCCGATGCGCGACGCGGTGGCGATGGGCGCACAGTCGCTCGTCGTGCTGGACACCACGAGTCCGACCGCAAATCTGAATGCCCCGGACTCGCTGATGGATCTGTTCTCGTATGTCACCGAGGTGTACGCACGACAGATGGTGTTGCGTGATCTCGTCGAGTTGAGCCACCTGCCGATCCTGTATCCGCCGAGCCCGGCTCCGGGAACGATGTCACCCCTCGATCTCGACCACACCGACGATTTGCTGGAGTCGAGCTACAACGACACGGTCGTGTACCTGAACCTCAAGATGGCAACCACCTGACGCGGTGCGTAGGGACTAGAGGAAGCCCGGGTTGAGGTGGGTGCCGAGGTCGCCGACCATCTCGAGATGCATCCGCCGTTCGGCGAACTGCCACGAGCCGTCGACCAGGTGGACCGTGTCGAGGTAGGTACCGACCACGATTGGTCCGATCGGGTGACGAGGCTCACCGGCAACGGACGGCGGCTGATGGATGACCTGCACATACGAACGGGCCGTGCCCGACTGTCCGTCGTCAGCGACATCGATCACGACGTTGGTGACCACGTGGCGGGTGCGCGGGACACCGTCGTGCTTGCGCGTACTGGCCTCGAACATGCCGAGCACCTGCACGGCTCCGCGTGCTGCGCCGGAGCCGACCAAGCCGTAGAGACCCGCCTCGCCGAACAGCGAAGCGGTGAACGCGAAATCGCCGTGATCGATACCCCAGCAGTAGTCGAACAGCAGTCGTTCGATTTCACGTCGCGCACCCATTGGCGTGCCCCCTCGGTATCGGTTGGCGCCTAGTTGGTAGCCAGCGACACGTTACGCAACTGCCGCAGCCCGACCGTCAGCGTGGTGATGTCGAACGTGCCACTGCGCCGGACTTCGTCGAACATCGCGGCCAGTCGACCGACGGCTCGCTCGTTTCCGGCCATCCACACTGCGATGTCGCCACCGGCACGGAGCACGTCCTCAGTCAGATCGGCCAACCCGATCAGCAGATCATCACGGAGCGCAGAACGAGCCTGGGTCTCCCAACGCGTCGAACGCGGCAACGCACCGACCCCATCCCACAGCCAGAGCATGTCCAGCGCGTCGAAGATGTTCCAGTAGATGCCGGCCACCGACACGAGATCTGTCTGGAACCGTGCGGCGATGTCGATGATGTCGAATGCGGTGTGCATCAGCGGCCAGGCCGACGATCGCTCGGCGAGCGATTCATCCACTCCGGCGGCAAGGCGACTGGCCCATGTCGAGTGCGTGATCGCACCGAGCTGGCCGCGCAACGCATCGTCGAGCCGCGTCGACAGGAGACGCATCGGCCCGGCGAACTCCTTCACAGTTGCGTCGATGTCGATCGGTGGGCGACGCCGACGGAGAAGCCACAGAACACCGCGTTCCGTCATCCGCCGTGCTTCCAACAACAACTCCAATCGGACATCCAACTTGACTTCGCTGCCGAGCGCCTCGATCTCGTCCCACAGGCCCGGCAGACCGGTGATGTCGCGTGCCGCGACCCATGCCCTCGCGATGTCGACAAGGCTGGCGCCTGTCTGCTCGGTGACCCGATGATCGAACGAGATGCCGGACAGATTGACCATCTGATTGACGAGCTGTGTCGTCACGATCTCGCGCCGCAGTTGGTGCCCCCGAATCTCCGCACGGAAACGGGTCTGCATCTCAGGCGGGAAGTACCGCACCAGTTCGGCCTCGAGGAACGGGTCGTCCGGCAGCTCACTGCGCAGGATCTCGTGCGCAGTCGCGTTCTTCGTGTAGGCCATCAGCACCGAGAACTCTGGTGTGGTCAGCCCGAGGCCGGCGGACTGCCGCTCCGCCAGTTGACGATCCGTCGGGAGGAACTCGAGCGCGCGGTCGAGCCAACCCTCGGCCTCGAGCGTGTGGATGTAGCGACCGTGCACGTTGATCATCGCAAAGGCCTGCTTGCGGGCGATGGTCAACGCAATCGTCTGGAGGCGATTGTCCTCCAGAACCAACTCGCCGACCTCGTTCGTCATCGATGCAAGAAGTTCGTTGCGTTGCTCGACGGTGATCTCGCCACGCTTGACACACCCGTTGAGGAGGATCTTGATGTTGACCTCGTGATCACTGCAATCCACGCCTGCCGAGTTGTCGATGGCGTCCGTGTTGATCAATCCGCCGGCGAGCGCGTACTCGACGCGACCGCGCTGGGTCAGGCCGAGGTTTCCGCCTTCTCCGACGATGCGGCAGCGCAACTCGTTGCCGTTGACCCGCACGGCGTCGTTGGCCCGGTCGCCGACATCGGCGTTGGTCTCGACGGACGACTTCACGTACGTCCCGATGCCTCCGTTCCACAGCAGGTCGACCGGCGCGCGGAGGATGGCAGAGATCAGTTCGTTCGGCGACAGCTCTTCCAGCGCGATTCCGAGGCGTTGGCGCATCGCCGGCGAAACGGCGATCGACTTGACAGTGCGCGGGTACACGCCCCCGCCCTGGCTGATCAGGGACGGTTCGTAGTCGCGCCAACTGCTGCGCGGCAGGCCGAACAGGCGAAGTCGTTCGGCGAAGGCGACCTCCGGTTCCGGATCCGGGTCGAGAAAGATGTGTCGATGATCGAAGGCAGCGACCAGCTTGACGTGGGACGACCGCAGCAGGCCATTGCCGAACACGTCACCCGACATGTCGCCCACACCAACGACGGTGAGCGGGTCTCGGTCGGCGTTCCGTCCGAGCACCTGGGCGTGGCGGCGGACGCTCTCCCACGCGCCTCGCGCCGTGATGCCCATCACTTTGTGGTCGTAGCCGACGCTGCCGCCGGATGCGAACGCGTCGCCCAGCCAGAAGTCGTACATCTCGGAGATGCCGTTGGCGATGTCGCTGAAGGTCGCCGTTCCCTTGTCGGCGGCGACGACGAGATACGGATCGTCGGCGTCGTGGCGAACCGTGTCCGGGGGCGGCACAACGACTCCTTCGACGAGGTTGTCGGTGAGGTCGAGCAGCCCTGCGATGAAGTCGGTGTAGCACCCGACGACCTCGCGCCGTAGCGCGTCGCCACCGTCGGCACTGCTCGCGATCGGCGGGCGCTTGACGACGAAGCCGCCCTTCGAGCCGACGGGAACGATGACGGCGTTCTTGACCATCTGAGCTTTCATCAATCCAAGAACTTCGGTGCGGAAATCCTCACGTCGATCACTCCATCGGATGCCACCGCGAGCGATACGGCCACCACGCAGGTGCACACCCTCGACTCGCGGCGAACAGACCCAGATCTCGAACATCGGTTTGGGCAGCGGCAGGTCAGGTACGTGTTGCGGGTCGAGCTTGATCGCGATGACATCGCGCCGACCTCCGCTCGGCCCCTGCCGGAATGCGTTGGTGCGCACTGTCGCACGGATGACATCGCCGATGGTCCGACAGATCCTGTCCTCGTCGAGCGATGGAATTGCTTCGAGTGCCGCATCGAGCTCGGTGGTGAGGGCTGCGACCGCGACATCGCGCGATTCGGTCGCGGCGTTCGGATCGAGCCGGGCCGTGAACAGCCGAACGAGCAGACGCATCACCACCGGATATTTGGCGACAGTCGCTTCCACATACTGCTGACTGAACGGGAAGGTCGTCTGGCGGATGTATTTGACGTAGGTACGAATGATCTCGACCTCACGCGCGCTGAGGCCGGCGAGGAGCACGAGCATGTTGAAGCCGTCGCTCTCGACGCTGCCGTCGAGCAATTGTCGAAAGGTGGCCTGCACCTCGTCGAGTGTGGAATCGGTGATCGAGGCCCCGATGTCCAGACGAACACCGATGTCGTACAGCGAGATCGTGTCGCCGTCGACGGGTAGCAGGAACGGTCGTTCGTCGACGGCCTGTAGCCCGAGCTGATCCAGCAGCGGGAGAAGTTCGGACAGGGTCAGCGGGTTGTTGCGGCGGTAGATCCGGAAGCGCCTGTCACGTGGGTCAGGAGCACCGGTCGGCGTGACGAACATCGTCGCCGTCGGGCGCGACGAACGGTCGGGATCGGCCTGCAACATGTCGATGATCTTCAGGTCGGCCACCGTCTGCTCGGGTGTGGTCGAAGATTGGTAGTCGAGTGGGAGACCGGGCAGATAGCGCTCCGCGAGACGCTTCGCCTCCGGGCCGTCGAGCCGCTCGGCCAGCTCTGCGCGGACTCGCTCGTCCCACCGCTGGGTCAGCTCGTCGATCGACTCCGTCAACCGGTCGAGCTCCGTCGGCGTGACCGGTTGCGCGCGACGAATGTCGACGGTCACACGCGACAGCGGACTCGTGCTGACGAACGTGTCGAACTCCATTCGAGTCGCATCGGTGAGGGCGGCGACGCGCTCGGCGACGCGCTGCGGTACGTCCGGCGTGACCCGGGCGCGCGGCAGGTACACGGCGAGCGTCTGCCAGCCACTGGCCGGAGATCGCAGTTCCAGGACACGGACGACCGACCGCTCCTGCAGACCGACGATCGCAGTCGCAACCTCGGCCAATTCCTCCCGCCCGATCTCGAACAGCTCGTCACGTGGAAATGTCTCGAGCACAGTTCGCAGCGCCCGTCCGGTGTGGCTGGACGGGTCCACCCTGCTGCGCGCCAGGACCCATGACACCCGCTCGCGAATCAGCGGGATGGAGGAGACCGCAGCACGGTAGGCCGCCGCCGAGAACAGGCCGAGGAAGCGCTCCTCACCGATGATCTGGCCGGACTGCGGGCCATCTGCGGCGATTCGGCGAACGGCGATGCTCACGGGTCGCGCGTGACGATGGATCTCGACCTCGTTGTCGGCCCGGACGATGGAGATCAGCTCGTTGCCAGCGGCAAACGCAGGATCGATGCGACGACTCGATCGGAGCAGGCCGAGCTGCGATCCGGGGATCACTTCCAACCGGTGTCCAGTGGCGGCGCCCGATTTCTCGGGTGGTTCAGGAATCACCTGATACGAAGCTGCACCGAGGAACACGAAGTGTTGGCGGCCCAACCATCCGAGCAGCTTCGACACCTGATCGGCCTCGGTCGCGGTGTGCCCCTCGGCCGCGTTCTCGGCCAGCTCTTCGGCGACTCGATCGGCGCGTTCGCGAACTGCGTCGAAGTCGCCGACCACACTCAACACGTCCGCAACGGCCTGTCGCACTTCACGCTCGACGATCGCCGCCGTCTCGGTCGTACAGCGTGAGATCTCCATCTGCGTCCAGGCCTCGCGCACCGCGTCGGCGCCGCCCGACCCGACTCGTGTCAACCGACCGTCGACATCACGCTCGACGGTGATCATCGGATGAACCATGAAGAGCACATGCATCCCGAGTCGTTCGAGAACGAGACGAATCGTGTCCACCAGGAACGGCGCATCCACGTCGAGGACGGAGAGCACGGACGTGGTCGACTGCGGCGGACTGGCGACCCGGACGAGCACCTCACCGTCGTCGCGGACAGCGCCGAAGTGAAGCAACTCGAGCGACATCTCGGCCAGCCACGGCGACCGCTCGACGATGTCGCCGTCGGGGATCTCGCCGAGGAACAATGGTACGAACGCGGCGACGAGCGAATGTTCATCGGGTCTCGCCAGTGCGGCCGCACGACCGACGACATCGGCGAGGGCGGGGGAAAGTGGTTCCCGGTGGGCCATGAGAGTCTCTTTCTGATCCGACAACGCTGGCGGAACTGATGGGCCACCGGCGTGGCCCAGCCCCACAGTAGCGGCGGCCGTGGCAGCATCTCCGCCGAGTCGAGCGCTCGCACCCTGTAGCTTCGGATCGTGCCGAGAGGATCGTTCCGACGCCAAGCCGAAGCGCATCCCGGTCATCGGTCCGTCTCGGGTGGGCTGGCTCGCGCAGCGGTGTTCGGAATGAGCGACGGGCTGATCTCGAACGTCTCGCTCGTCATTGGTTTCTCGGGCAGCGGCGTCAATGCCAGCATCGTCCGACTGGCCGGACTGGCCGGGGCGATCGCCGGCTCGATCAGCATGGCCGCTGGCGAATGGATCAGCATCTCGGCCCAGAACGAACTGGTCACACGTGAGGTCGCCATCGAGCGCAACGAGTTGATCGTCAACCGCCGTGCCGAGCAGGCCGAACTGGCCCAGATGTACGAAACCCACGGCATGGAGGTGGCCACGGCGAAGCAGGCTGCGGCCGAGGTGATGCGATCGACGGAGACCGCGCTTGCTGTTCATTCGCGTGAAGAATTCGGCCTCGACCCAGACGACCTGCCGTCAGCCATCAGCGCTGCCGCACTGTCGTTGATCTGCTTTCTCGTCGGGGCGATCCTGCCCGTGATCCCGTGGATGATCGGTTCCGGGACGCATGCCAAAGTGGGTTCCGTGGCGATCGGAGTCGTCGCCGCAGCGATGCTCGGGTGGGCGATCGGAAGTTACGGTGACCGGAACAGGGCGTTGACGATCGCGCGTCAGGTGGCCATTCTGCTGATGGCGTGTGCTGTCACCTACGGCATCGGTCAGTTGCTCAACGTCAGCGTCAACTGACGTTCAGATACCGGAGCCTGAACCGGATCCGGTCAGCGGTGCCGCAATCGTCGGCTCGCGCAGACGCATGTCCGATCGACGGCATTTCCGGGCGACTGGGGGTCATACTGGGTCATGGCGCAGATCAATGTCCTCGGCGACGAGTTGCAGTCGTGTTCGCGTGATCCGTTGACGGGTTACTACCGCACCGGATGTTGCGAGAATCACGGCGACGACCCGGGCTTGCACGTGGTCTGCGTCGTGCTCACCGACGAATTCCTGGAATTCAGCAAGGCTGCCGGAAACGACCTCAGTACGCCCATGCCGCAGCACGGGTTCGCCGGTTTGAAGCCGGGTGACCAGTGGTGCCTGTGCGCTTCACGCTGGCAAGAAGCTCTGGACGCCGGGGCGGCCCCGCAGGTTCGTCTTGCCTCGACGCACGTTTCGGCCCTGGAGTACAGCTCACTCGCCGACCTACGCGCTCACGCAGTCGACGGTTGACATGAACGCGCCGAGAGTGGACCTCGAGCCGGCACGAGCGTGGTTGGCCGGCCAGATTCGCAGTCGCGTGATCGGCGATGACCCCGCCGCGAAGAACGCCGAGATCTTCGGTACCGATGGTCCGCGCTGGTTCGACGAGGACAGCCCGATCCATCTCGTCCACGCCGATGCGTCGATGTTCATCGGCGGTCTCCGCGCCCTGCTCCTGCAATCGCTGCATCCGCTGGCAATGGCCGGCGTCGCCGCTCACTCCGATTTCCGGACGGACCCGTGGGGCCGATTGCAGCGCACAGCCGAATTCCTTGCCGCAACCACCTACGGAAACGTGGAGACAGCCGAGCGGGCGGTTGCCGTCGTCCGTCGTGTTCACGAACGAGTGGTGGGCACAGCCGATGACGGCCGACCGTATTCTGCCAACGATCCGCACCTTCTGCACTGGGTCCACGTCGCCGAGTCGGACAGCTTCCTCAGCGCCTATCAGCGGTACGGCAGCCGTCGTCTCTCACCTGCGGATCAGGACCGCTATCTCGCCGAATCAGCCGTGATCGCGCGCAAGCTGGGTGTTCTGGACCCGCCGACCTCGACACGTATGTTGCGTTCCCAACTGGACGACTTCCGACCCGAATTGCACGGTACCCGCGCGGCACGAGAGGCGGCGCGATTCCTGATCATCGAGCCACCGCTCCCGGTCGCGGCCCGGGCGCCGTATCTGGCGATGGCTGCCGCAGCGGTGGCTCTACTGCCGGCCTGGACGCGATGGCCACTGCGCCTTCCGTTCCTGCCGATCAGCGAACGACTCGTCGTCGGTCCGGCCGGCGATGTCGTCACGTCGATGATCCGTTGGTCGATGCAACGCCCGCTCGGCGACGACAGCCGATGAGCGATTTCCCACCGCCGAACTTCGGACAGACGGATCCGCCGCCTCCGCGCCAGTCACCGCCAGCACAATCACCTCCACCGCCGCCGCCGCCTGAATCGCCGGGGGGCTACGGCTATCAGCCGGCCAACGAGCCACCCCGTTCGAGCGGATCGAACACGGGCAAGATCATCGCCGCGATCATCGTGGTGGCAGCGCTTGGCGGCGGTGGTATCTATCTCGCCACCAGAGGCGACGGTTCGAGTGTCACCACGTCGACGGAGGCCACAGCTGCCACCGATTCGCCGGGCACCAACGATTCGACGGGCTCGACGGACGCGACGGTGCCGACAACCAAACCACCCGCGACCAGTGCGGCCGCAACAACGGTCGTCGCGGCAACAGCCGTCGCAACAACTGCGACCACCACCCCACCGACCACCACCCCACCGACCACTGGCGCACCGACGACTGTGGCACCAGCCACCACGACAACGGCGACCGGCGCACCGACGTCCACAACCGCTGGGACTGCGAGCGGAACGATCGACCTCGGACACAGTGTGTCCCTCCCCATTCCCAGTGGCTGGTCCCAGACCAGCGCCGCTGGAGATCCTGTCGTCATCTCCGACGGCACCACCAAGCTCGGCGTTCAGGCACTCGCACGCGATCCCGGCGAGGACATCACGGCGCTCGTTCAGGAATACACGAACACGTTCGACACCGAGTTCAGCGCCGTGGGATTCGGGCCGACACGCTTCGTTGGTCCCGTGGCCAGTCCGATCACGATCAACGAGTACGTCACGCACTACACCACCTTCGACACCGGTAAGGTCGGGGGCATCTCCGGCACGATCGACTCCGTCGTGCGTGCCGACGGCCTCAGCCTGATCATCGACGTGTTCAGCGCCCAGCCCACGGCGACGCTGCCCCAGGAGGCGTACAAGAGCCTGATCGCGAGCCTCGTCGCTGCCCCGTCGCAGGGTCCAGCGGCCACGCTCAGCCAGCACCCGCCGTTCACGGTCACGTCGGCAACACCCTTTGCAGCGGTGGAGGGCCTCACCGGATTCTCGCTCGCCCCGGGGTTCTCGGTCGTCGCGCCGAGTGCATCCACTGCGCCATCCGCGAGTGCATCGAACGGTGCGGAGACCTTCTCGGCGATCAAGGTGACCGCGCAGACGGACGTGAACTCCGTCATCGCCGCGGCCCAGGCGAACCTGCAGCAGAACTACGGCAACGTCGCGTACGCCGCCCCGACAGCGGACGCCGCCGACCAGTTCGGTGTGATGCACGGCGCATTCACCTGGACGGGTGCTGCCACCGATGGCAAACCCGCCGCCGGTGCGATCAACTACTCACTCGACCCGGCCACCGGCAATGCGTACATCGCGTACCGTAGTTGGGACACGTCGAACGGACCAGGCGAGCCGGCCGCGTCCGCGGCTGCGTTCATGCAGCGCTCCTTCGCCAACACCTTCACCACGATCCCCTGACGGTCGGGCTGTGACTCTGTCATCCTGATCAGCGGCCTCAGCATCCGCCGACAGGTTCTTTGGATTCGGCGAGGCGAAGGACGAGAATGCAACCGGGGTTCAACGACCCCGGAGCCGCGGTTCCACCCGACCAGGCGTGTCCAAGACCCGCAACCGATTGCAGCGAGATCGTTCTGCCTGCGGCGCAGTGCGACCATGTCGTGATCGTCGATGCGCCCACCGTTCGCGAGTCCGGAACGGGCCCGCATCCGGCCGTCGACGCCCATCCGGCAGCGGAGGCCGGAACAGATTGCAGTACCACCGACGCATCGCCGACCGCCTGCGGTCCGCCGTCATAGGGCACCACCGGGTCAGCGGTTCCGTGCACGATCATGATGTTCGGTGTGGACGCTGCCGGGCAGATCGGGGGCGGCAGTCCAGAGTGCATCAACAGCCCCGCGACGCCGTCCGTGTGCGAGCAGCCGTACACACCGACCCACGCCGACCCCGCGCTGAAGCCGGCCAGCCAGATGGCACTCGTGTCGACGCAGGACGAGGCGCGGATCTGCGCCAACACCGCATCGGTGAGCTCGACGTCACCGAATTCGGGCTGCCCGATGTGCCACGACGTCGGCGAACCGGTCGCCTGCGGCGCAACAACGATGACACCGTGGCCGGCGGCGATCGTGCCGATGCCCGAGATGGCCAAGAAGTTCGTGGCGGTGTCCGCGAAACCGTGGAACAACACGACCACGGGCGCACGCTGCGGTCCATCCGCCGTACCCAGACCGCTCGGCACGACGGCCTCGAAGGTGCGCGCCAGTCCCCCGACCTCGATCGCGTGCGTCCCTGGAGACATCGCCCCACAGTCGGGTGACGGCCCGCTCGGCGGCGTCGCGGTGGGCGATGGTGTGGTGGCGGGCGATGGTGTGGTGGCGGGCGATGGTGTCGTGGTCGACGGTGTCGTGGGCGACGGTGTCGTCGACGAAGTGGTCGGTGTCAGCGTCTGCCGGACGGATGTTGCGGTCGGCGCTGAACCGGAGCACGACGCAGAGGCGGCGACGAGGAGCGCGCCGAGGGCGAGTGACGCCGTGGGCCTGATCCGCCTCACGCACCGGTCAGTTCGAGCCACCTTCCTGCGGCGTAGGCTTCGGTCGCCCCAGCGGGGGTCATCCTCAGCGTGGTCTCGGGAACGAGGTCGGCAATCCTGCGCCCTTCGGTGTAGTGATGGTTCGTGTTGGCCACGCCCTCGAACAAGTCCTTGCGACGCGCCACGAGATCGGCTGCTGCCGACGCGTCGAGCCAGCCCCAGATCGTGAATGCAATCGCGAGGTCGTAGATGACCGGCGCCCGACCGAACATCGATGCTCGCCGCAGGGCGATGTTGATGCTGCCGCGAATCGCATCGTCGACCGTCTCGACGGCCGTGACGACGATCTTGCCGCGGAACCGTTCGGACAGGGTCAACACGTAGCCCTGGTCGGGTCCCTGGTAGCCGAGACGCTCACCGACCGGCTGACGTCCGTGAATTTCCGCCGGGCGATCGGGTTGCCACGAGCTCGGCACGTATTCGGGCGACTCGTACGACCGCACGACGTCGTTCGACGAGACAGGAGCGAACTTCGGTGCGGCCATGGATCTCTTTCTACTCGGCCTGGTGGAGCAACCCAAACACCAGCAACTCCTCGAGCGCCCTCCACGATGCCTCGATGATGTTCGGGCTGACACCGATCGTGGTCCACGACCGCTCGCCGTTCGAGGCGTCGATGAGGACCCGCGTGATTGCCCCGGTTGCCGTCGCACCGTCGAGGATGCGCACCTTGTAATCCGTGAGATGCACTTTCGACAGTTGCGGATAGCGCTCGGCGAGCGCCGCGCGCATCGCTGTGTCGATCGCGTTGACCGGTCCGTTGCCTTCGGCAGTGCTGACGAAGCGTTGATCGCCGATCCAGACCTTGACCGTGGCCTCGGTGTTGAATTCGCCGTTCGGAAGTTCGTCGGTGATGACCCGCATGCTCTCGACGGTGAAGAAGTCCTGATGCCATCCGGCGGCCTTGCGCATCAACAGCTCGAGTGAGGCGTCGGCGGCCTCGAAGTGGAAGCCCTCGTGTTCGAGCCGCTTGAGGTCGTCGATGACCTGATTGATCGCGGGGCCGTCCATGTCCAGCCCGAGTTCTTCGGCTTTGATCGTGATCGTGGCTCTTCCGGCCATTTCGCTGACGACGAACCGGGTGCCGTTGCCGACGAGCTCGGGATCGATGTGCTCGTATGCATCCTTGGCTCGAACGATCGCCGAGACGTGGAGTCCCGCCTTGTGGGCGAACGCCGATGAACCAACGTAGGGAGCCTGGGGATTCAGCGGCCGATTGAGCACCTCGGCGATGTGGTTGCTGACCGACGTCAACCGTTCGAGTCGACCGGCCGGCAGGCACGGCACACCGAGCTTCATCTGGAGGTTCGGGATGACCGTCGTCAGATTGCAGTTGCCGGTGCGCTCGCCGAGGCCGTTCAGCGTTCCCTGAACGTGACGCGCCCCAGCGCGCACAGCCGCCATGCTGTTCGCGACCGCGCAGCCGGTGTCGTCGTGGCAATGGATGCCGATGATTGCATCGGAGCCGATGTGGCGATGCACATCGCCGACGATCGACTCGACCTCGTGCGGCAGCGATCCGCCATTCGTGTCGCAGAGCACGACGTGACTCGCGCCGTTGATGATCGCTGCCTCGAGAGCCAAGAGGGCGAACTCGGGATTGCGCTTGTAGCCGTCGAAGAAGTGCTCCATGTCGACCAGCACGCGCTTGTCGTGGCCGCGCAGGAACTGCACCGAATCGGCGATCATCGCGACGCCTTCTTCGAGCGTGGTCTGCAGTGCGTTCAGCACGTGGTAGTCCCAGCTCTTGGCGACGATGCACACGGCGTCGGTGCCGGCCTCGATCAGGTTGCGCAAGGTGGCATCGTCGTCCACCTTGCCCTTCGGCCGACGGGTCGAACCGAACGCCACCAATGTGCTGGTGGTCAGGTTCAACTCGCCGTGCGCACGGGCGAAGAACTCGATGTCCTTCGGGTTGGCGCCCGGCCATCCGCCCTCGATGTAGTGCACACCGAGGAAGTCGAGCTGCTCGGCAATTCGCAGTTTGTCCTCGACTGTCGCCGAGACCCCCTCGACCTGGAGCCCATCGCGCAGCGTCGTATCGAACACCTCGACGTGTTGGGCAACGGCGTCGGCGAATCCGGTTTCGTTCGGGGAGAGAGACATCTGGACTCCTGCGTGTTCGGGAAACAAAAAAGCCGCCCGGGAGGGCGGCTGGCAGCGCACGTCGGGTCGACGTGCGCTAGTGAATGACGATGATCGCGGCGACGGTGCGTGCACTCACACCGCCATTGTGCCCGCCGTGCGTCGGATCGTCAACCGAACCAAGTCGGTGAACGGGAAGTGTTCTGTGTGAAACCTGTGTGTTGCCGGTGGATGAACGGAATGTTTCTGGGGATTTCCGGCTTTCTCGGTGGATAAGCCTGTGTACTCGAAAATACCTCTTGACCTGGGGTTTCTTGGCGTTCATGATGATCACACACCGGATCGCACGACGATCTGGCCCACCGGGGGAGGACGAGCGGCGAAAGCTGCGAAGGCCGAGCCTGATCGGGGTCAGAACGTACGACGAGCCGGGGGATGAACCACAGCTCGGGTGAAAGGCGCAAGCCGGACACCTACCGGCCAGCCGGAACCGAGGGTCGCAAGACCTGAGGTGAAGGGGACGCCAATCGGAGACGGCCGCAAGGTCGCCGCCGCGAGCACCGTCGAGGAGCGAAGCGGGCAACCGTGGAAGGCTTCGGCATTCGGGGGCGTCGAGTCGGCTTGCC
>JAYTRT010000740.1:0-2966 GCA_043746045.1 Actinomycetota bacterium
GGACCGGCGCCTCTCGGCGGTCTCGCCCCCGGTCAGACCCTGCACACCAAGATCAACCGCGGACAGAACCTCGACCCCGCTCTGGCCACGGACGGCGCCGAATTCACGACGCCGATGACACCGTGCTGATCCGCGTCACCGCGTCACCGCGTCACCGCGTCAGCGCGTCAGCGCGTCAGCGTTTCAGCGTTTCAGCGTTTCAGCGTTTCAGCGTTTCAGCGCGTCAGCGAACGTTGCAAGTACTTGCAATGGCACGCATGTGCACCACTACCTGGGGCCCGCTGATGGCCGGGAACGCACGACCGCAGCCTCCGCGCGACCGATTCCCTCGATCACGGAGCCACCGGACGATCCGCCGGACTACAGTCGGCGCGTGCGTACGCACCGCCGGCGGCCGTCAGAGGAGATCACGACATGGCTTCGAAGCTGATCCGCGTTCTGATGGCCGGGGCACTCAGTGTCACCGGCATCGCCTTCCTCGCCGCGTCACCGGCGATCGCTGCAGTGGGGTCGATCACCGGCACGATCACGCGGGGCGGCGGCGGCGGTTTCGCCGGTGGCCGAGTCTTCGCGACCTTGCTGGACGGCAGCATCAGCATCCAGGCAACGGCCGACGGCACCGGGGCGTACACAATGTCGGTCGACCCTGGCACCTACTGCGTCAGCTTCGGCTCCTCGAGCTACAACGTCACGACGACCTCGTTCAACGGTGTCAGACACTGCCTCGACGGCGCGACACCGGTGACGGTGACGAGTGGTGGCACGGTCGCCAACGTCAATGGCGTGATGCATCTCGGAACGGCGAGCGGCAAGGTGGTCAACGGCGGCGGTACGGCGGTCGTCGGCGCTGACGTCAACATCGACCAGGTCGGTGGTTCCGGCCATGGGCGGATGAGCACCGATGCTGCTGGTATGTACGCCATCCCCAACCTGCCGCCAGGGTCGTACTGCATCACAGCGTACGGACCGAACGGCGAACAGCAGTCTGGAGCGCTTTCCGTGTGCCCGTACGGTGGCCCACGGGTCGATGTCGCGGCCGATGCCACCGCATCGGTCGCCAACATCGTGATCACCGCTGTTGCCGCTGGGAACCCGGGTGGCATCAGTGGCAAGGTGACGGCCGCGGCCGGCGGTGCCCCACTGATCAATCGCACGGTCACGGCCCGCTCTCTCACCGACAACTATGGCTACGGCACCGCGACGACGGCCGCCGACGGCAGGTACTCGATCAGCGGCTTGGAACCTGGCAGCTACTGCGTCAGGGTCGAGATCGATCCCACCGTCGCGCTCGCCGGCGAGGTTTTCTCCAACAAAGAGTCGTGCGACGCAGCCACGCCGGTCGCCGTTGCAGCTGCGGTCGTTCCGAACATCGACCTCGCTCTCGATCCAGGGGGAGAGATCACCGGCGTGATCACCACGGCCCCCGCCACGCCGCTCAATCATGCGACCGTCAAGATCCAAACCTTCGGAGGCGGCAATCGGTACTCGTGGTACGCCCTGACGACCTCGTCGGCAACCGGTGCCTACGACATTGCCGGTGTGCCCGCCGGCCAGTATTGCGTGACCGTGTCCGACGACTACTACAGCCTTTGGGCAACCCAGACATACCCGAATGGCACGACGTGCGCGAACGGTGCAACGCCCGTCAACGTCACCCGCGGCGCCGCAACGACAGCGAACCTGCAGCTCAGCGCCGGAGGATCGATCGTCGGCAAGGTCACGGTTCCCGCCGGTCAGCTCGTGATTCCCGTTTCCGTCTTCGCCGTCGGGCCGTCCGGCAACACGCCGTACCAACATCCGGATGCCTCCGGCAACTTCACGATTGCCCATCTCGCACCAGGTCCGTACTGCGTCATCTTCCAAGCCGGCACATTCTCCGACATGGTCGACACGACCGTCGGTGGCAGCGCCGCCGCGTGCAGCAACGGCGCTGGGACCGTCGTGGTCGCCAACGGTGCCAGCACGCATGCGGACGTCACGCTGTCACTCGGTGGGTCGGTGTCCGGGTGGGTCGTCACCGCCGACAATCATCCGATGGCCGCCGCACCACTGGCCGTGGTCGCGCTCGGCACATCCGTCACAGAGGACACGCCTGAAATCGGCCACATCGACGGGCAACGCGCGGACGGCAGCTTCCGAGTGCGCGGCGTTCCTCCGGGTTCTTTCTGCCTGCTGTTCGTACGGGGGCCCCAGGGCATCGGCCCGGCGACATATGGCAACTCACCGACATGTGCGTCCGGAGCCACACCGATCACCGTCAGTAGCGGCCAGAACCTGGGCAATCTGCGGATCACCCCGCCAGTTGTCGGCTACGTCAGCGGATCCGTCACCCTGCCGGTAGGGCGCAGCGCCCAGAACATCAGGGTCGATCTGTACGCGCCCGGCTCGACGACGCCGACCAGCACCGACGCCGTGACGTCCCTGGGCGGCAGTCCGTTCGCGTACGCGGTCACTGCTCCACCCGGTTCGTATTGCGTCGTGCTCACGCCCGACGCAGCGTCAGGCCTCGCACCCCGTGCCTACCCGAACTCGCCTGCCTGCGGGCGCGGTTCGCAACTCGTGTCGGTCATCGCGACCCAGTACACCAATGGCATCAATGTCACGCTTCCGGTCAGTGTCTATGTGCCGCTCGCCGCGCCGCAACGTCTGTTGGACACACGCGCTGGGTTCACCACCGCCGACGGAACCGATGCCGGTACCGGCGGCCTCGCACTCGGGGCAACGCGTGAGGTCGCCATCGCCGGTCGCGCCGGAGTCCCTGCCTCAGCCGCTTCGGTGGTCTTGAACGTGACTGCGGTGAACGCCTCGGCTGCCGGGTTCCTCACCGTGTGGCCGTGCGGCACCCCGCAACCACTCGCCTCGAACCTCAACTTCGCCGCCGGACAGACCGTCCCCAACTCGGTCATCGCCAAAGCCGGAACCGACGGCAAGGTCTGCCTGTTCTCGTCCCAGGCGATCGACGCCGT
>JAYTRT010000741.1:0-2956 GCA_043746045.1 Actinomycetota bacterium
ATGTCGAACTGGCTGCCGCGGCGGTCTACCAGAACGCCGCTCGAGGCTGCACCGCCGTTGCATTCAGCGAGATCCCTGCGAAGCTCGGACTGCCGACGATCCACAGCGGCTACTGGGATCCGTTCTTCCGGGCCTGCAACGACACCAAGACCGTCGTGTGCATGCACATCGGTTCGTCGTCGCAGATGCCGGCGACGTCATCCGATGCTCCGCCGGCTGTGGCGGCCACGCTCAGCTTCGGCAACGCGATGAGCTCGCTGAGCGACTTCCTGTTCAGCGGCATCCTGGTCAAGTACCCCGACCTGAAGCTGGCCTACAGCGAGGGGCAGATCGGGTGGCTGCCGTACATCCTCGAGCGTGTCGACGACGTCTGGCGCGAGCATCGCGCATGGGGCGGCGTCAAGGAACTGATCCCCGAGCCACCGAGCACGTACTGGCACCGCCAGATCTACGGCTGTTTCTTCCGCGACCGTCACGGCCTGGAGAGCCTGCACCGCATCGGCGTCGACAACGTCACCTACGAAACCGACTACCCGCACACTGACAGCACCTGGCCGGACAGCCAGAAGCTGTTCGCCGAGCAGGTGGCCGACCTCGACGATGCCACGATGTACAAGATCGTGCGCGGCAACGACAAGATGCTGCGACTGACCCAGTTCACCTGAGCCGGGTCTCGTGACACGTACCGCGCTGGTCACCGGCGCCAGCAGGGGCATCGGCAAAGGTGTTGCGGTCGCGCTCGCTCGCGCCGGCTACGACGTGGCGATCACCGCCCGTACGGTCAACGAGGGTGACGCCTCGTCGATCGCACCCGAAACCGGCCGGTCGCTGCCCGGTTCGCTGGCCACCACCGCAGCGGAAATCGAGTCGCACGGAGCTCGCGCCGTGTCGATACCGCTCGATCTGCTCGAGCTGGACACGCTGGCGACCGCGGTCGACGCTGCCGTCGCCGGACTCGGTGGTCACCTCGATGTCCTGGTCAACAATGCCATCTACGTCGGTCACGGGAGCGACCAGTTGTTCGCCGACTGCGATCCTGACAATCTGATCAAGCGGGTCACCGGCAACGTCACAGGGCAGCTGTTGATCACCCAACGGGCACTGCAACACATGCTCGCCGGGGGTGGGGGTACGGTGTGCGACGTCACCTCGGCCGCTGGTCAGGTCACGCCTCGCGCTCCTGTTGGCCACGGCGGCTGGCCGCTCGCCTACGCCGTCACCAAGGCCGGCTTCCACCGCATCGCCGACATGCTCGTCGTCGAATACGGCGACCGCGGAATCCGTGCGTTCAACGTCAACCCCGGTTACGTCGCCACGGAGCGGGTGGTCGCAGCCGGCGAACAACTGGATTTCGTCGCCAAGTACGGCATCACACCGGACATCATCGGCATCGCCATTGCCGACCTGATCGACGACCCCTCCGTGCCGAACGGTGGATACGTCCAAGCGCTCGATCGGGCGAGGGAGCTCGGATTGGCGGCTCCCCGATCATGACCGCTGCGCCCACGCTGCCGGAACTGATCCTGTCGCAGACGTATACGACCGCATCGTTGCTGCGCGACCGCGCCAGCGACGACAAGATCGGCTACTGCTTCGACGACGAATCGTGGACATGGGCCGAAGTCGTCCGTGAGAGCGTCCGGCGGTCGGCGATGCTGCTCGCCCTGCGCCGACCCGGACCGTTCCACATCGGTGTCCTGCTCGAGAACGTGCCGGAGTATCTGTTCGTGGCCGGTGGAGCCGCGTTTGCGGGCGCGACCATCGTCGGAGTCAATCCGACTCGACGCGGCGACGAACTCGCCCGCGACATCCGCCACACCGACTGCCAGTTGATCATCACCGACGGCGCCAACGCTCCCCTCCTCGAGGGCCTCGACCTCGGTGCGGCCACGGGCCGGATCCTGTTGATCGACGATCCGGCGTATGCGGAATCGATTCCGCCGTACGAGTCGTTACCGGGGGCCGACGACGATCCCGACCCTTCGACGATCCTGTTCCTGCTGTTCACCAGCGGCTCGACGAGCGCTCCGAAAGCCGTGGTCTGCAGCACCGAACGAATGGCGTCTGCCGGTGTCCGAGCCGGACAGTCATATGGCATCACCCGCGACGATGTCACGTACTGTTCGATGCCGCTCTTCCACGGCAACGCTCTGATGGCATGTTGGGCACCGTCGCTGGCCGTCGGCTCGACGATGATCCTGCGCCGCAAGTTCTCGGCCAGCGGGTTCCTGCCAGATGTGCGCAAGTACGGCTGCACGTACTTCACCTACGTCGGCCGGACGATTGCCTACATCCTCGCCCAGGCTCCGACCGAACACGATCGCGACCATCATCTTCGGCTCGGGTTCGGCACCGAAGCGAGCGGTCAGGACAGGCTCCGATTCGCCGAGCGTTTCGGCTGCCCGCTGATCGAGGGCTACGGATCGAGCGAGAGTGTCGTCGTCATCATGCGCACCCCGACGACGCCGACCAACGCGCTCGGTGTGCCCCGTCTCGACGGTGGCGCCGACATCGCCGTTGTCGATCCGAACACGCTCGAACCGTGTCCGCGAGCAGCGTTCGACGAGCACGGCGGACTCGTCAACGCCGACGTTGCGATCGGCGAGATCGTCAATCGCTCCGGGGGTGGAATCTTCGAGGGCTACTACAACAACACCGAGGCGACCTCGGACCGGTTGCGCGACGGTTGGTACTGGTCCGGCGATCTGGCGTTCGTCGATGCCGACGGGTTCTACTACTTCGCGGGGCGCAGTTCGGATTGGTTACGGGTGGACAGCGAGAACTTCGCTGCAGCGCCGGTGGCGAACATCCTCCACCGCTTCGATGCGGCTGTGATGGTGGCCGTCTACGCAGTTCCCGACCCGCGCACCGGCGACCAGGTGATGGCTGCGATCGAGCTCCGCGCAGGTGCTCGCTTCGCCGTCGCGTCGTTCACCGAATTCCTCGCCGAACAGCA
>JAYTRT010000742.1:0-9216 GCA_043746045.1 Actinomycetota bacterium
GCCGAGGAATTGTTCGTGAAGATGTCGGCGTTCGCCAACTACGGCTTCCCGGAATCGCACTCGGTGTCGTTCGCTTACCTCGTCTACGCCTCGTCGTGGATCAAGCTCTACGAGCCGGCGGCGTTCTGTGCAGCGCTGCTCAACGCTCAGCCAATGGGGTTCTGGTCGCCGCATTCTCTGGTCCAGGATGCGCGCCGTCATGGGGTGGTGACCCGCTCGCCGGACCTCAACCAGTCGCGCGCCGTGGCTACGTTGCAACCCGATCCGGACTCGTTCACCGGCCAGGCCGTGCGGCTCGGCATCGGTTCTGTGCGCGGCATCGGTTCCGATCTGGCGGTGGAGATCGAAGCCAACCGGATCGCCAACGGCGACTACCGCAGTCCCGAAGATCTGGCTCGGCGTGTCCCGGCGCTCGATCTGCCTCAGCTCGAGGCCTTGGCGACATCCGGAGCATTCACCGAGTGCTTCGGTCTCGAACGCCGAGAGGCGTTGTGGACGGTCGGGGCGGTGTCGCAGTCTCGGCCGGACCGGTTGGAGGGTGTCGTCACCGGTGCCGCCGCGCCGCGGTTGCCGGGAATGGATCCGGTCGAGGTCGCGGTGGCCGACCTGTGGGCCACCGGTGTGGCTCCGGACGGCCATCCGACGAAGTTCCTGCGCGACGACCTGGCCGCTCTCGGTGTCGTCACATCAGTCGGGTTGTGGGATTGCGAGCCGGGGATCAGGGTCCTCGTCGCTGGTGTGGTCACCCATCGTCAACGCCCGATGACCGCGCAGGGCACGACGTTCTTGAACCTCGAGGACGAGACCGGGCTGATGAACGTCGTCTGCTCGAAGGGTCTGTGGAGTCGCTTCCGCAGGACGGCCAGGGAGGCCCCGGCGATGTTGATCCGCGGCAAGCTCGAACGCAGCGAAGGTGTGATCAACATCATCGCCGAGCACCTCAGTCCGTTGCAGATGCGCACCAACGCAGTCACCGGCACCGGCAAATACGGCAGCCGCGACTTCCGCTAGGGCATTTGCGCACCGGCTCGGGCGGAACCTCGACACGATCAGGGAGCGACGTCCGGGGGAACCGTCGGTGGGCCGTTCTGGAACAGGTCGTCGAGGAGGGCGATCAGCGAGTTGGGTGCGGTGATGAAGCTGTTCGACGATCCGGCGGCCCGCAATTCGGACAGCGTCCACCAACGGATCTCGAACAGGTACTCGGCCTGGAGTTGTTCGACGGTGAACGTCGGCCGCGGTTCGAAGCCGCTCGGAATGCGCACGAGATACACCCGTTCGCGCTGGCCGTCGAACTGCCCGTTGACGAACGGAAAGATGTGCAGCCGGTTCCACAGATGCTCACCGATGTGTGCGTCGTGCAGGCCGATCTCTTCGACCAGCTCACGTTGCAACGCCTCGTCGTCGGTTTCGCCACGGTCGACGCCGCCACCCGGAGCCGCCCACACCGTGCGCGTCGGGAACTCGAACCGGACCAGCAAGACCCGGTCGTCGCCGTCCACGATCACCGCCCGCACCGCCTCACGAATCCGCAGGGTCTGGTACCCGAGCACCTGCATCGCGGCGCGGTTGTCGGCACCTGCCCAGAACCGTTGGACGAGGGCTTCGGGCATCTCGTCACCGTGGCTGCCGGCGACGCCGCGTCGGAAGAACAGTCCATCGATCTGATGCAGCTCGGCGAACGACGGAATGACCGCACCTTCGACCGGCTCGACACCCGTCGTGACCACGGCCATGATCTCGTTCGATCGCGCAGCTGGATCGGCGATCAGGTCTTCGTACCGCAGCAACACGCGGTTCGCTTCTGAATGCTCGAGCCAACTGAGTACGTTGGCGCCCCAACTCCCGGTTCCCCGCTCGTCGGTGCG
Organism: Actinomycetota bacterium; assembly: GCA_043746045.1. GTDB lineage: Bacteria > Actinomycetota > Acidimicrobiia > Acidimicrobiales > Ilumatobacteraceae > WLMZ01. Next base: position 1,869 of record JAYTRT010000742.1, read on the forward strand.
ATCGATCATCGTCACCAACGCCGACTCGAACTGGGCCGGGTCCTGCTCGCTGTGCTGGCGAGCCCACGAGACCAGCGCATCGCGGCCATCCCGGACGAGATGGATGACGCGGTCCGACGGGTCGACATCGTCGTCGCGCCGGCGGTGGGTCGTGATGAAGTGCGTTGCCGTGTCGGCGCGCATCTCGGCCAACGAGGCGGGCCGCTCTGCGAAGCCGATCAGATCTCGGCCCAACCGCTCGGCGACACCGTCGACGTCGTCGACCACCGACGTACGGATGCCGTACAGACGCAACAGCACGAGGCGCAAGAAGGTTGTTCCCGAACGCGGGAACGAGGCGACCCAGACGATCATCCGAGCGCCGACGCGAACCGTTCGACGTTGTCGGCGAACCAACGGCGACGGCGATCGAAACGCTCCATGCCGCCGAACTCGTTCCACATCCGGATGAAGTTCGGGTCGCCCTCGTGCACCTTGCGTCGCACGAATTCCCCGCCACGTCGGATGCTCGCTTCGAGAACGGCGAGGAACTCCGACCGATCGGCAGCGAGACCGTACGCATCGGCAACACACCGCAGCCGAGCGAAGGGATCGAGCGGCTCCCAGCCGAGTCTGCTGGCATTGGTCTCGTCGTCCACGGGCACGCACATCCGCGCGAATTGGGCGAGGTCGTACAGCGGACGGCCCGGCGCGGCGTAATCGAAGTCGAGCAGGGCGACGGCGACGCCGTCACGATGGACCACGTTCTCCATGCACACGTCGTTGTGGCAGATCACGAGACCTGCTCCGTCGCCGTGACCGGAGTCGGCCATGTCGCGGCTCCACGTCGATCCGGCCGGCGGAACAAAACCGGCTGCCGCGTCGTGATACCGACGGAGCAGCATCGCCACAGATGTCAGCGATTCATCGGTCTGGGCCCACGCCGGATACGGCGGAACCGGCACATCGCCGGGGATGTACGCGAGTCGCTCGCGGCCATCGGGATCCACGCCGATGGGCTGCGATGCGCCGTCGAAGCCGCGCTCGCGAAGATGAGTCAGGAATGCATGGATGGTCGCGGTGTTCGGGTTCGAGGGACGCAGAACATGATCGCCGATGCGCACCACGGCACCTGCGTTGGCGACACCGCCGTACAAGACCTCCTCGGCAGGGATCGCAGGTTCTGTCGGGTCCGCACGTGGTTCTGTCAGGTCCGCACGTGGTTCTGTCGAGCCGCCCTCCACTCGAACGGCCGACCTACTCGTTCGGACTGTCGTGCAAACCATCGTTGAACGCCTTGTACATGCCGTAGACGTCCTTGCACTTCTGGCACAACGGGAGTTGTTTCGGGTCGCGGGACGGCACCCAGACGTGCCCGCAGAGGGCCTCGATCGGAGTTCCGTAGATACGCGCTTCGAGGATCTTGGCCGCAGCCGTCTCGCCGGGTCCGGTCTTGACGATGTGCGCCATCGCCGGCTCGCCGGTCTGCAGTTCCTCGTCGGTCTGCGGGATCGTCTTGCCTGGCATCGTCTGGACCTGTGACATGGCTCCAGTCAATCACTCTTCGGCTGGCGCCATCGGCGCGCCGCCCGGCGTTGCGGCGAACGCTTCACCGAGCGGCGACAGTCGGTAGCCGATCTCCAGGCTCTCGGTCAGTCCGAGCTCTTTCAATTTGCGGATGTTGATCTTGAACGAAGGTCGGTCCTGGCCCAGTTGGCGAGCCAAGACGGTGGACACGACACCCGGATAGGTCGCGATCAGGCGTAGCGACTTGGTGACCCACGGCCCGCTCTTGCTGGCCCGGTCCATCCGGTCGAGCCGAGCCTGGATCTTCGCTCGACGCTCCTCGGTCAGTTCGGCGGTGTTCCGCAGTTCGATTCGGTCATCGAGTCCAACGTAGTGGAACTGGATTCGATAGATCGGTCCGCTGACCTTGTCGCCGAGGCGGCCAAGCAACTTTTCCGCCGAGATCGCTCCTGCCCGTCGGGCCTCGGCGTCGGTGATGTCGTCGGTGGACACGATGCGCACGTCGTCGACCTCGATCAGATGACCCCAGATTCGATGCCGGCTGCCGGCGATCGCCTGGGCTTTCTTCCAACCCCGAAAGGTGACCGTGTTCGTGCCCTCGATGATGCCGGCGAGAGAGTCCTTGGTGAACTGCATCTGGCCATGATGTCGCGGCGGCAGTGTCAATTCCAGGTTTATGCTGCAGTCGTGCCGCTCTACGAGTTCCGCTGCAAGACCTGCGACGACACCTTCGAGGTTCGTCGTTCCATGGCCGAGTCGGGCCTTCCGGCGTCGTGCCCCTCCGGTCATGACAATGCCGTGCGCCTGCTGTCGGTGTTCGCCAGCGTCGGCGCGACTGGCCCGGGCTCGGGCACGGCATCACCCGCGCCAGCGATGCCCAGTTCGGGCGGCGGTTGCGGTTCAGCCTGCGGTTGCCACCACTGAGTGCAGTTCCGGGCCGGCCCGAGACCCGGCCTTCGAGACCCGGCCTTCGAGACCCGGCCTCCTGGAGCGAATCGTGATATTGCTTGGCAATTTGGATCGAGTGGCGTAGGGTGGCCGCAGTGATCGCCGCCATCGTCGCCCTGCTTGCTGCAACCGCAGCATCCATCGCCGCCGCGGCAGCACGCGTACCCGTCGCCGTTCCCGCAGTTGTTCCCAGCGGACGGGGCGCACGGGTGTACCGCTCACGCTGAGCGAACCACTGATGCTCCACCGCTGCCGTCTCGGCCGCGTGTGTGGTCGCTGATTCGGCATTTCTCGAAGGAATGCCATGCCGTCCGTCACTGTCGATCGACCATCACCCACGCCGGACCCATCTGCGGATCAGTCGCCCGCGCCGCAGCCGGAGATGTCAGCGCCGCAGATGTCAGCGCTGCATACCTCAGCGCTGCAGACGTCAGCGCTGCATACCTCAGCGCTGCAGCCATCGGCCGGTTTCGCTCTGCTCGTGGACATCGCGGCGGATGGCTGGGCAGCAATGGCCGGCGTGATGCGGGCCATCGCGTCGAGCGGGGCAGACATCCGTTCCATGCCGACCAACGACGACGAGTCGCGAACGATGACGATTGCCTGCGCGAGCGTGGAACAGCAGGATGGCGTGCGGGCCGCGATCGGTACCTCGCCCGGGGCGCGTGCTCGCGCAATCGGCGATGCGACATTCGAATTGCACCGCGGTGGCAAGATCAGCCTGCAGCCCACCGTGTCCGTCCGTAATCGCGATGAGCTGTCGATGGCCTACACGCCGGGTGTCGGGCGGGTCGCGCAGGCCATCGCCGATGAGCCCGGGCTGTCGTGGACGTACACCGCGCGACGCAACTCGGTGGCCGTGCTCAGCAATGGGTCGGCCGTGCTCGGTCTCGGTGACATCGGTCCATGCGCGGCGATGCCGGTGATGGAGGGCAAAGCCGTCCTGTTCAAGCAATTCGCCGGCATCGATGCCTACCCGGTGTGCATCGACGCAATCACGGCCAACGAGATCGTCGCCGTCGCCAAGGCGATTGCGCCCTCGTTCGGCGGCATCAACCTCGAAGACATCGCTGCCCCGATGTGCTTCGAGGTCGAAGAGCGGCTCCAGGCTGAGCTGGACATCCCGGTTTTCCACGACGATCAGCACGGCACGGCGATCGTGGTTCTGGCCGCACTGCAGAACGCTGTGCGGGTGGTCGGCAAGGACCTCGCCGATATCACCGTCGTCATCGTCGGGACGGGCGCAGCGGGTCTGGCGTGCGGCAAACTGCTGCAACTGGCCGGGGTCGGCTCCGGAATCACAGGGGATCTGATCGGCGTGGATCGCGAGGGCATCCTGCACGAGAGTGTGCTGGATCGCGACAGTTCGTGCGCGAAGTGGTGGTTCGCGTCGAACGGGAATCGCGATCTGCGCACTGGCGGCGTCGCCGACGCGTTGAGGGGTGCCGACGTGGTCATCGGCGTCAGCGGCCCGGGCGTCATCCAGGCAAAGTGGTTGGATCACATGACCGACGACGCGATCGTGTTCGCGATGGCCAACCCTGTGCCGGAGGTGATGCCCGAGTTGGTTCCGGCGAACGTGGCGGTGATGGCCACCGGGCGGAGCGATTACCCCAACCAGATCAACAACGTGCTTGCCTTTCCCGGTGTGTTCCGGGGTCTGCTCGACTGTCGGGCGACCCGGTGTACCAACGAGATGAAGCTTGCCGCCGCAGCCGCGTTGGCGGGCCTCGTGCCGAAGCCGACGAGCAGCCGGATCCTGCCTGGCGTGTTCGATCCGGATGTGGCCGCCGTGGTTGCGGCAGCGATTGCTTCATGTGCCGCACGGCCATCGTGACGGCATCCCGAGCTCCTCTCTCGGGCTGACCGTTCCGTGTCGGCCGATCACCAGCCAGTCGATGAGTGTGAGTCCGGTCTCGTCGACCACGTCGGCCGCTTCGAGCCACAACTCGTCGTCCCCCGAGAGCAACCATCCACCCGGACGAACAGTCGCAAGGACGAGCGAGCTGACGTCGGGGCTGGAACAGGCCGACAGCGCCATGGCCTCGGCGATGTCGACGATCTGGAACGGATCGTCGGTGCCGCCGACGGTGACGAGCGTGGAACCGCAGCCGGAGTCGTCGAGGAACATCACGAGTGTCTCGGCACACATCGGTCTCGTCATCTGCGATGCGAACACCGACATCGCCTCGCCAACGGAGAAGATCGGATCGAGTCGGGCACGAGGAACGCGACCATGGGAAGAAACAGGCATCTGAGCCCCCTGGAATTTCGTTGGATTGTCAGGGGGAAGACCGTTGCTGCGCACAGTACGCAAGGGGTGTCGGTTCTGTCATCGAAGCATCGTCGATGTATCTGGGGTGTGACCCAGCGATCTGTGGGAGACACGACGACAAGGGGAACTCATGAACGACCAGCGGACAGATCAGCAGAACGATCAGCAGAACGATCAGCAGAACGATCGACAGAACGATCGACGGAACGATGCGAGCTCGCGCCGCCACATGTTGAAGGTGGCGGGCGGTGCTGCAGCGGCCGCAATTGCAGCAACGGTGCTGCTCGATGGCGCACGGCCCGCCGCCGCTGCGACCGGCGATCCGATGCTCGTCGGTAACAAGCACCGCGCTCAGAACATCACGAGGATCATCAACTCCTCGACAGTGGGCACAGTCGTCGACAATCCGTTGACGACGGAGAAGACACTGTTCTGGGCCGACAATCGCAACTCTGTCCTGTCCGACGCGGTCGGCGTCCGCGGCGACGGGCTGGACAGTGGCGCCGGCATCGACGGCTACGGAGGCACCGGCGTCCGAGGAACCGGCATTTCGGCCAGTCCGGGATCCAGCACGGGGGTCGCCGGAGTCGGCGACACGGGTGTGCGTGGCACCGGAGTGTTCGTCGGAGTCGCCGGAATCGGCACGACCCCCGGTTCGATCGGCGTCGGAGCCGTCGGTGCGCGAGCCGCCGTGTACATCTCCAGCGGAACTGGTTCGCAGCCCCCGAACCGTACCGACTCGCACCTCGCCGGAGAGATCGACCTGGATGCGAACGGAACGCTCTGGTTGTGCGTCAAAGACGGCCTGCCAGGGGTTTGGCGCAAGATCGGCGGCCCGGACACATCCGGCGCGTTGCACGCAATTTCGCCGATTCGTGCGTTCGACAGTCGGTGGACCGGCAACACCCGGCTCAGCGCAGGCGTGAGCAAGGTGGTTTCCATTGCCGACGCCCATGATCTGTCCGGCACGGTGACGACCGCCGGTGCCGTTCCCGCCGGCGCCACCGCAATTGCCTACAACATCACGGTCACCAAGACGACGGGCCAGGGATACCTCAGCGTCAATCCTGGCGACGCACTCCAGATCACGTCGTCGTCGATCAACTGGTTCGGTGAGAATCAGGACATCGCCAACGGATTGATCGTGGCGCTCGACACCAATCGTCAGATCAAGGTCTTTGGTGGCGGCGGCGGCAGTACCGACTTCGTGGTCGACATCACCGGCTACTTCCGCTGAACCGGCTCGTGACGCCACTCGTGACGCCGCTCGTGGCGTCGCTCGTGACGCCGCTCGTGGCCCCGCTTGTAACGTCGATCTCATGGCCGCCATCACGATCTACCACAACCCGAATTGCAGCACCTCCGTGCACGCCGTCAAGACTGCCGAGGAGATGGGTGTCGACGCCGACATCGTGCTGTACCTGAAGACTCCGCCCGATGCCGCGACACTCGAGACCATCATTGCCAAGTTGCAGGATCCCGTGACCGACCTCGTTCGTCGTGATGCCAACTTCGCCAAGCTCGGGTTGACCGACGCCGATGTCGCCACCGCAGCCCAGGTGATCGACGTCCTCGGCAAGCACAAGGCGCTGTTGCAGCGACCACTCGTGGTCACCGCTGACACTGCGCTGATCGGCCGGCCGAAGGCTCGAGTCGGCGAGCTCCTGCAGACGTTCGCCTGACCGGGCCTGGTCTTCCGATGGAACTTCAGCCATTCTTTGGGAGGTCCTTGTAGGGAGTCGTCCGGAAATCGCCCGGCTCCTTGGGAAGGCCGAGGCCGCGCTCGCTGACGATGTTCTTCTGGATCTGGTCGGTGCCGCCGTAGATCGCCGGACCCGGGGAGAAGACCGTCATCTCCTGGATCGAGCCCTTCGACAGCGTGTCGGGCCCCCACAGCATTCCCTGCGCGCCGATGATGTGATTGGCGATTTCGCGGGCACGACGCAAGGTGTGCGTGCCGAGCAGCTTGGCCAGGTTGCCCTCGACCTTGGTGCTCTGCTGGCCGCTGCGGGCCCGCATCAGATTCCACTTGCCGACCTCGCCGAGCGTGTACAACTCGGCGAGTCCCTGACGAATCGTCGGATCGTCGATGACACCGAGCTGGCGCGCGAGCGCACTGAACTGCTTCACACTGCCTGCGCCGGCCACACCGCTCGCAGCTCCGCCGCGCACCGCGACGAAATCGCCGACCCGACGGCCGAGCTGACCAGCGACCGGACCCGGCAACGCCGAACCCAGCCCACCGCCACCCCCGCCGCCGCTGCCGAGGCTGGCCCGCTCGACCATCAGTGTGGTGTTGGCGACGGCCCAACCGTTGTTGAGTCCGCCGATCAGGTTGGCGACAGGCACACGTGCCTCGTCGATGAAGACCTCGTTGAACATCGCCCGACCGGTCATCTCACGCAGCGGTCGGACCTCGACACCGGGCTGGTCCATCTGAAATGCGAAATACGAGATGCCCTGGTGCTTCGGTGCATCCGGATTCGTGCGCGCGATGAGCATGCCCCAGTTGGCGATCTGGCCACCGCTCGTCCACACCTTCTGGCCCGTGATGACGTATTCGTCGCCGTCCAGATCGGCCTTCGTGCCGAGACCGGCGAGGTCCGATCCGGCGCCTGG
>JAYTRT010000743.1:0-25696 GCA_043746045.1 Actinomycetota bacterium
CTCCACGGTCGCCTAGAGCTTCTTCAAAGGAGCCCACGCGAGGGCGAGATGCTTCGTGCCGACGTCGCGAAAGCGGATCGTCGCTTCCGCCTTCTCGCCACTGCCTTCGATGTCGATGATCACACCCTCACCGAACGAGGGATGCTCGACGTCGTCCCCGATGCGCAGTCCGATCTCTTGTGCGTTGGACGGTTGCGGGCCGAACGAACGGCCGGCTTTCAACGCGGCATCGACCACACGTTCGCGGTGCGCGTTCGTCGCTTCTCGGGCTGCCTCGTCGTCGGCCTCGTTCCAGCTGCGCTTGTATGCGGGGACATCGCCGCTTCGGTAACCACCGCCGCCATAGGTGACGCCCTTGGTGCCGCCGTCGCGGTCGCGATAGCTCTGCCGCCCGCCGTATGCGCTGCGGCCCTTGACGTTGCCCTTGTTGTCCTGCAGGTCTGCCGGGATCTCGTCGAGGAAGCGTGAGGACGGGTTGTACTGCGTGCTGCCGAACAGGCTGCGACTCCAGGCGTGGGACACGTGCAACTTGTGTTGCGCACGGGTGATACCCACGTACGCGAGCCGACGTTCCTCTTCCATCTCGGCGGGGTCGCTCTGCGCACGAACGTGCGGGAAGATGCCCTCCTCCATGCCGACCAGGAACACGTACGGGAACTCGAGTCCCTTGGCCGAGTGCAGCGTCATCATGACGACTTTGTTGTCGTCGTCGAGATCGTCGGTATCGGCCACCAGCGCCACCTGTTCGAGGAACTCGTCGACCCTCGTGTACTCACGGGCCGAGCCGATCAGCTCGCCGATGTTCTCGAGCCGGCCCGCGGCTTCGACCGAACTCTCGGCCTCCAATTCTGCAAGGTACCCACTGTCGTCGAGCGCGCTCTGCAGCACCTCGGCCGGCGAACCGTCCAGCATGTGTGCCAACGATTCCAGCAACTCGACGAATCGGGCGACACCGCGCGATGCACTGCCCGTCAGACCGGCCTCGTCAGCGTGACGCATCGCGTCCATGAAACCGTTGCCGGTCTGGCGGGCCCACGCATCGAGCTTGCCGACGCTGGTGTCGCCGATGCCGCGCTTGGGCACGTTCAGGACCCGCTTGATGCTGACCTCGTCGGCCGGGTTGTTGACCGCGCGCAGGTACGCCATCGCGTCCTTGACCTCGCGCCGGTCGTAGAACCTGGTTCCGCCGACCACCTTGTAGGGAATGCCGAAGCGCATCATCGCTTCTTCGATCACACGGCTCTGAGCGTTCGTGCGGTAGAAGGTGGCGATCTCTTTCCACATCACGCCATGGTTGTCGTGCACGTCCTGCATCGTGCGGGCCACCCACGTCGCCTCGTCGCCCTCGTCGTCGGCGTGATAGCGGGTGATGGCCTCACCCCTGCCGAGTTCGCTCCACAGCTCTTTGGCCTTGCGCGTCGGGTTGTTGGCGATGACGGCATTGGCGGCGTCGAGGATGATCTGGGTGCTGCGGTAGTTCTGATTGAGAACGATGGTCGTCACGTCCGGGAACGCGTTCTCGAACTGGATGATGTTGCGCAGATCTGCGCCTCTGAACTTGTAGATGCTGTTGTGGACCAGCATCCCGTTGGCCACATAGTGATGGATCGGATCCACCTCGAGATCGAACACCTCGCCATCGAAGTCCTCGAACTCGACCGAGTCGACGACTCTCTCGACGAAAGCCCCGTCGGCGAGTACCACGACGGTCATCCCGCGACGGAGATGAGCCAGTGGCGTGTAGTCGTAGATCCGCCCATCGTGCGCGACTCGACGACGGATCTCCATGCCTGCACGCTCAGCGATGGACGTTGCCAATTCGAGCGCATCAGGAAACGATTCGATGACCGAAGACTCACCGGAACTCCACTGAATCCGGTGACCACCCACGTCGGCTCGGCGTTCAGCGAACATGGTCAGGTCGAGGGTGTTCCGCTCACGGCCGTTCGGCGGTCGATGATGCGGAAAGTCCGGACTGATCGACAATTCGTCCATCAGTACCTTCGCCCGTGTGACCGTGTCGATGTCGGAGAACAGACGCTCGAGCCACGGCTCGGACATCGCCAGCTCTCGACCGACCGAATCGAAGCACACCGTGGGCAGGCCGTACTCGGCAGCAAGCCGCGACTCCCAATACACCGCCTCCTCGAGTGAATCGCAGACCTTCAGGATCCACATCGCATCCGCGTGTTCCTGGCGAACGCTCATCGTCCGACCGATCCTGTAGCCGCGGTCCGCCCGGAACACGAGAAACACCAGATGACAGCCGACCGGGAACGTGACCCGGGCGGGCACGATGTGCTCCGTGGTTCCCCGCAGCCGGACGTCGCCGGCCCGGACTTCGACCATTGCCCGACGCGACTCCGATCGATGGACGTGACGGACGGTCCCTCGCTGCGGGGTCGATCGACCGCCGGTGCCCAACACGATGTCGCCGACGCGGATCTGCTCGATCGGAACCTCACCCGTCGGCGTGGCGATCAGCGTTGCGCCCGGCAGGCACTGGTCGCTGTCGCCGACGACGGTCACGTTCTGGTGCTCGGCACCGAGCAGCATGACCATCTCGTTCTGGGCCGTGTTCGTGTCCTGGAACTCGTCGATCAGGATGTGCTGGAAGCGGTGCTGGTACTCGGCCAACACATCGGGATGCTGGCGGAACAGCAGGACGACGTTCGTCAGCAGGTCGTCGAAGTCCATCGCGCCGGCCTTCAACAGACGGGTCTGGTACTCCTGATAGATCTCCGCGTGCTTGCGATCCAGCGGCGTCGATGCAGTGGCGAGGGCATCGTTCGGGAACAGCAACTCGTTCTTCCATTTGCTGATCACATTGTGCGATTCGCGCGGCGTGAACCGCTTCGGATCGAGGTTCAGGTCACGGATGACGTAACCGGTCAGACGCTGGGCGTCGGCCTGGTCGTAGATGCTGAAGCTACGCGGGTACCCGAGCGCATCGGCGTTGGCGCGCAGGATGCGCACGCACGCCGCATGGAAGGTGCTGACCCACATGTTCTTGGCGGCGGGCCCGACCAGGCTGTGCACGCGATCGCGCATCTCGCCAGCTGCCTTGTTGGTGAACGTGATTGCCAGGATCCGCTGTGGGTGCACGCCTTCGTGCTCGATCAGATGCGCGATCCGGTAGGTAAGGACCCTGGTCTTGCCGGAGCCGGCACCGGCCACGACCAGCAGTGGCCCGCTGTTGTGGACGACGGCGTCGAGCTGGTCCGGGTTGAGCCCGGTCAGGAGCGAGACCTCTTCGGATTCTGGCGACTGATCGAACAACGACATGGCCCGCCCAGTCTACGGAGGGGGTGTCTCGGCCATCGGTGATCGGCCGCCCCTGGCCGCAAGTGGCGGGCCGGGTTCAGGCGCCGATGCGTACCGGCAGGGTGCGTGGGCCCCGGATCTGCCCGACACTCCAGGTCACGGCGTCGGAATCGGCGATCTCGAAGTTCGGGAACGCAGCGAGGAACTCCTCGACCGCAACGCGCAGTTCGAGACGAGCGAGGTTCGAACCGAGGCAGCGGTGGATGCCGAGTCCGAACGCAAGATGACGATTCTCGGCACGATCGATGAGCACCTCGTCGGCATGATCGAACGCAGCCGGATCCAGGTTGGCGGCGGGGAACGGCAGCAACACCCAGTCGTCGACCTTCATCGGACAGCCGCCGATCTCGACGTTCTTTTTGACGAGCCGAGCCATCGTCACGGGCGCATATGCACGCAGGAACTCCTCGATCGCAGTCGGGATCAGTTCGGGCTGGGCGACCAGCCGCCGACGGTCCTCCGGATGAGTCGCGAGGTGCAGCAGGCTTGCGCCGATCGCGCTCCAGGTGGTGTCGATTCCGGCGATGAGCAAGAGCACGATGGAGCCACGAACGTGATCGATGCTCAGCGGTTTGTCGTAGATCTTGGCGTTCAACAAGAACGTCGTCAGATCGTCGCGCGGGTTCTCGACATGGTCGAGGACCTGCTTCTCGATGTAGGCCGCAAGGCGCTGGAAGCCGGCAAAGCGTTCCTCCGGCTCGACGTTGATGCCCTCGATCACATGGTGGACGAAGCCACGGAAGAGGTCGGCGTCTTCGGCCGGGAAGCCGAGCATCAGCGCGATCACGCTGACCGGAATGTGTTGCGCGTACTGCACAGCGGCATCGACGACACCGCCGTTCGTCGCCGTGTCACCCATGTCGCGGATCAGCTGACGGCAGAGCTCACGAATGTCCTTCTCCCACGGCTCGATCGCCTTCGGAGCGAACGCCGGCAGCATCAGCCGTCGCGCCTCGCGGTGGAACGGCGGATCACTGGAGATCGGCGGGGCGTTGCCGATCGGCGCCTCGGCGAGCGGCCGGTACGTGGTGACGATGACCGACTTGGACGTGAAGTGTTCGGTGTCATAGGCGATCTGCGAGACGTACTCGTGGGTCACCGGCAGCCACGCGCCCCCGTAACGATCGGTGTGCGCGACGGGACACGTACCACGCAACTCGGTCCAGATCTCGTGGGCATTGGCGTTGTACTCGGGCTCGGCGTGATCGAAATCGGTCGCCCAGTCCGTGACGGGTCCGTAGATCGAGGTCATCCCGGCACGCTCGACGGCGTGGAGGTCGATCCGGTTTCCTCGGCCGAAATCGCGAACTCGGGACAATTGGCGATGGCCAACAACGCCTTGTCCTCGAGCCCTGCCGGGACGATGCCGTCGTTCAACAACACGGCGATCCCGTAGTCGTCGACGTCGAATATCTCCGGCGCGAGTGCGTAACAGCGGTTGTGCCCCTGGCACCGATCGAGATCGAGCAATACGTGCATGAACCGAACTATAACTGCGTTATCAGCACGAAGTTTCGCGGCTTTGGACGACGTCGGACAGCCATCCGACGAGTGCGTCGATCGCACCGCCCGTCGATGCGTAGCGGCGTTTCGGCGCGTCCCACGAGCTGACGGTGTCCAGCATCTTGCGGGCCAGATCGGCTCGCCCGCGGAGCACCCCCAGCGGCGTGCGTTGGATACGAATCGTGAACAGGATCGCGTCGGTCTGGGGGAGACGCCGCAACGTCTGGTACTCGCTGCGGATGAACATCGGCGAACCGTCGGCCTCGATCGACTCGACGGGATGCATCGGGTAGCCGAAAGCCGGCAGGTGCAGTTCGCTCGTTGGGTTGACGGACCAGTTGCGCCGCCACACCGGTCGACCGGGTGTGAGCCGATCGTGGAAGCGATCGACTCGTTCACTCAGCTCCGTCTCGTAGTGCGCCACCGGAACGTGCACGCCGTCGAGCGGGAGACCGATCTTGTCGCTGATCGTCCAGTGGCTCGGGAAGCAGATCGCGCCGGCCGTGAGGACCCACAATCCGTCGATCCGCTGCATGATCGCGAGATCCTCTTGGACCAGTCGCGCCGCCTGCATCAACGGGTGTTCGTCACGATTCGTCCCGTCCACCGCCACCTGATGCGCAACGAGCCAGTTGCGGATCAGGAGCAACACCTCGTTCGATGGCGCCTCGGTGTCGTCGAGAGCGGCGAACACGATCGACCTCTTCGAATCGAGCAGTCGGCTGCGATGGGCGAGATCCAATTCTCTGTCGTCGTCGACGGTGAGCCAGCGGTCGAGATCGAGCGCATGGATGCCCATGCTCACGAACGGCGGCCCGGCCTGCAGCCGCAGATCTTCGAGCCAGGTGGGCGCGATCAACCCATCGCCTTGCCGAAGTCAGACCGTATCCACCGGTCCGGCTTCAGATGATCGACGACCGATTCAGCCGTGTTCGGATTGTTCTCGGCGCACCAGCGGCCGAACTCAGAACCGAGAGCGCGAGAGATGCCATCTCGAATCCCCTCGCCGTCCATCGAGATCGCTTCATCGGCCATGTTCCAAGACTACGCACCACCGCGTCTTCGCAAATCTGCTCAGCACGTCGCTGTGGGGGCGGGTGCCGTACGGTTCGGCCGATGGACGCACTCACCGCACGCAAGACGTGGCGCAGCATGGAAGCTGTTCACGGGATGATCTACTTCACACCGGACGCCCCGCCCGCGTATGCCGCAGTCGGAATCGCCAAGCCGCGTGCCGGCTACTTCGTCTCACGCGTGGCAGCGATGGGCGCTGTCTGCGCTGACGTCGTGATCGCGACGTTCTACAACTTCAACCCATCGCTCGTTCGCCACAGCATGGAGAACGCGTGGTCGCTCACCTCGCCGGCGGCGATGCTGACCGCTCGACTGAACGCCGTGGACTCGTCGTTGCGCCGGGCATTCGGCGACGACGTGCTCGAATCGGTCGAGTTGGCCGAGGCCGCAGGTCTGACCCAACGCGCCGCTCTCGTCGCGTGCGAACGCCTCGAGGGTCGTCCACTCTTCGCCGCACACGCAGCGCTGCCGTGGCCCGATGAACCGCACCTCGTGCTGTGGCACGGCCAGACGTTGCTACGCGAGTTCCGCGGTGACGGGCACATCGCCGCATTGACGATGGAAGGCCTGACCGGCCTCGAGGCGCTGATCACCCACGCTGCGTCGGGCGATGTTCCGAAAGCGGCTCTTCAGGCGACGCGTGCGTACAACGACGAGCAGTGGCAGGAAGGCGTCGAAGGACTCGCAGCGAAAGGCATCGTCGATTCCGACGGAGCGTTCACCGATGCCGGTCGTGCCCAGCGCCAAGCGATCGAGGAGGCAACCGACCGGATGGCGATCGCCCCCTACATCGAGATCGGCGACGACACCGCCCTGACGTTGCGGGGGACCGGCAAGCAGTTGACCAAGCTCGTCGTGGAAGCCGGCCTGCTCGTCGTCGACCCGAAGCGCTTCTCCGACCCGGACTAGTTCCGCGAGCGTTTTCGTCTCCTCAGGCGCGCTTTCGACCGCTCACAAATGCAAGCACGTCGACCGACCACGAGTGCTTGCAGAAGTTTGCAGTGAAAAGCGCGCCATAGGGGTCGAAAGCGCTCGCGAAAGCTGGTTAGCTGGCCGACGATATGGGTGCATACCGGTACTTGTGGACGCCGTTGGAGTTGGGGCCGGTGACGGTTCGCAACCGGATCGTGTTCAGCGCGCACCTCACCAACTACGCCCGTGACGGCAAGGCAACGGAGCAGCACGCCGCGTATTACGCCTCGCGGGCTGCGGGCGGCACCGGGCTGATCATCACCGAGGAGCACTCGACACATCCGACGGATTGGCCGTACGAGAAGCTGATCCACGGGTTCCACCGCGACGTGATACCCGGCTACAAGCTGATCACCGACGCTGTACACCGTCACCGCACCCCGATCTTCGCCCAGATCAACCACAACGGCGGCCAGGCCAGCAGCATGTTCAGCCGGCTGCCCGTATGGGCCCCGTCACCCGTCGCCGATCCACTGTTCCGCGAGGTACCGAAGGCCATCACCCACGCCGAGATCGAAGAGATCGTGGCCGGTTACGCAGTGGTCGCCGAGCACTGTGCGGAGGGCGGCTTCGACGGCATCGAGCTGCAGTGCAGCCACTCGTCGATCGTGCGCGGCTTTCTCTCCCCGGCGACGAACAAGCGGATCGACGGCTACGGCGGTCCGCTGGCCAACAGAGCCCGGCTGCTGGTCGAGATCGTCGCTGCGGTGCGCAAGGTCATCGGCAACCGACTCGCCCTCGGCGTGCGTATCTGCGGCGACGAGCTGATCGAGGGCGGCACGACCATCGACGAAGCGGTGGAGATCGCCAAGATCGTCGAAGCAACCGGCCACGTCGACTACATCAACACCTCGATCGGCGTTGCGACTGCGAGCTTGTTCATGATCGAGGCGAGCATGCACGTCCCACCCGGATACGCGATGTTCATCCCCAGCGCGATCCGCAAAGCCGTCGATCTGCCGGTTGTCGGTGTCGGCAGGTTCAAGGATCCGCTCCAGGCCGAACGAGCGCTGGCAGAGGGTCACTGCGATCTCGTCGGCGTGGTGCGCGGCCAGATCGCCGATGCCGATTTCGCTGCCAAGGCACGAGCTGGCGCGACCGACGAGACGCGCCTCTGTCTGAGCTGCAATCAGGAGTGCGTCGGCCGAATGGGCCTCAACCGTTGGCTGGGCTGCATCGAGAACCCGCGCACCGGCCGTGAGGCCGAGTATGCGACGCGTCCGGCGAAACTCGTCAGCAAGCCGAAGAAGGTGATGATCGTCGGGGCCGGCCCCGCCGGTCTGCAGGCCGCGATCTCGGCTGCTCGCGCCGGCCACATCGTGAACGTGTACGAGAAGCAAGAGGTCGCTGGGGGCCAGGTGCGCCTCGCGGCCAGCGTGCCGAACCGTGCCGAGTTCGGCGACATGATCCGCAACCAGCTCACCGAGTGCCGCCGTCTGGGTGTGACCATCCGGTACGGAGTCGGTGTGTGGCCCGGTTTCATCGACGAGCACAGGCCCGATCACGTGATCGTCGCGACCGGCGCCGAACCCAACCGTCCGTGGTGGGTACCCGGTGACGCCGTCAACGTGTGCGATGTGCAGAACGTGTTGGATGGTTCGGCCGAACCATTCGGCGATGTGGTGGTGATCGACGAGATCGGATTCCACCACGCGACGTCGGTCGGTGAGCTGTTGTCCGATCGTGGCTGCAACGTCGAGATCGTCACCAATGGCATGGTCGTCGGGCAGGATCTCGGCATCACCCTCGACATGGAGAACTGGTGGATCCGGGCCAGCGCCAAGGGCATCGTCCAGACCACCGATCTGGTGCCGATGGGGATGGAGGGCCGCACGTTGAACCTGCTGCACCACCCGACCGGGACCAACGTCTCGCGTACCCCGGACTGGGTGGTGTTGGCCGTCCCTGCGAATCCCGTCGAGTGGCTCTACAACGATCTCAAGGCCGCAGGAGTCAGCGTGCAGCGTGTCGGCGACTGCCTGGCCCCACGCCGAGCGCACGCCGCCGTCGTCGATGGCGAACGCGCCGGCTCCTCCGTCTGAACCGGATCACACTCGGGGCTCGACCAGAATCACCGGTCGGGCGGCCCAGCTCACGCAGACTCGAGGACGGACGATCCGTCGAGCTGGGCACCCTCGAGCTGGGCACCCTGGAACCGGGCACCCTCGAGCTGGGCGTCGTCGATGTCGGTCACGTCGGCATGGGCCGGCAGGAAGCGGTATGCCAATGCTGCACCGAGGAGTGCGACGCCGGCAGCTGTCCACGAAGCAATCCGGAACCCGTCCATGAAGGCGTTGTCGATCGCCTGTTTGACGGCTCCTGCAGCGACCGGCCCGGACGTCCGGCCAACCTGCGCTGCAACCTGGATCGCGGCCCCGACACTGTCCTTCGCCGCGGCCAGGGCGGCTGCCGGGACCGACAAGCTCCTGAGCCCGATGACGAGCGACGAGGCATAGACGGACGAGAACAGACTTCCGAGGATGGCCACACCGAGGGTTCCACCGAGCTCACGAGTGGTGTCGTTGACGGCCGATCCGACACCCGCTTTTTCGGGCGGCAGCGACCCCATGATCGCTTCGGTAGCCGGAGCATTGACGAAACCGAGTCCGACACCGAGGAACAACATCACCACGACGACCGCGATGTACGGCGAGTCGGCGCCGAGAACACCGGCGCCCAACAGCCCGATGGCCATCAGTCCGAGACCCGCTGCGACGATCCGCTTCGTGCCGAAGCGTTGGGCGAGCTTGGCCGACGACGGCGTGGCGATGCCCGTGAAGAGTGCGAACGGAACGGTGTGCACTCCGGCCGACAGCGTTCCGTAACCACGCACGAACTGGAAGTACTGGGTGACCATGAAGATGAAGCCGAAGAGGGCGAAGAACGCGATCGTCACCGAAACCGTGCCGGCCGTGAACCGGGCGTTGCTGAACACACCGACGTCGAGCATCGGATGCGTGCTGCGCCGCTCGACCTGGATGAATGCGAACAGCAGGACCGCTGCGACCGCGAAGGCGCCGAGGCTCGTCGGCGAGACCCAACCGTTGGCCGGTCCTTCGATGACCGCCCAGACCAACAGCGACACCCCGACGATGGACAGCATCATGCCCATCGGGTCGAAGCGCTGGATCGTGCTGTCACGAGAGGTCGGGACGATGCGGGCGATGAGCACGATCGCGATGAGCACGATCGGCACGTTGACCAGGAGCACCGATCCCCAGAAGAAGTGCTCGAGCAGGAATCCGCCGGTCACGGGACCGAGCGCAACGGACAGGCCACTCGTCGCTGCCCACAACGCGATGGCCTTCGGCCGTTCCCTCGGATTGCGGAAGACGTTGACGAGAATCGCCAGCGTGGCCGGGAAGATCAACGCCGCTCCGATGCCCATCGCACCCCGCGCAGCGATCAATTGTCCGGGCGACTTCGCCAGCGCACCGAGTCCCGAGAAGAGGCCGAACAGCGCCATGCCGGCCATCAGGAAACCCTTCCGACCGAAACGGTCACCGAGGCTCCCGGCGGCGAGCAGCAGCCCGGCGAAGACGAGCGTGTAGGCATCGACGACCCACTGCAACTGACTCGTGGTGGCGCCGAGTTCACGCACCAAGGTCGGCAGCGCGACGTTGACGATGGTGCCGTCGATGACGATCACGAAGACCGACAGGCAGAGCACCCCGAGGATCATCCATCTGCGGCGATCTGTCTCCGCGTCGGTCACCGCCTGCTTCATCGTGGTGTCGCTCATCTGATCCTCCTGAATCGTCGTGACGTCTGGAACGTTGTGATAACAGTGTTATAGAACTCGGCACAATTGTCCACGTGACATCCGCCACCGGCATCCAACGGTACGGTTCGGGTGTGTCCAAACGAATCGTCGACGAATCGGCATCGGCAATTCTGGATGCCGCTCGCGCACTCCTCGAAAAAGAGGGCCAGGAGGCCCTGACCATCCGTCGGATCGCGGCTGCGGCGGGCGGCAGCACGATGAACGTCTACTCACGCTTCGGCGGCAAGGACGGCGTGATCGATGCATTGCTGATCGAGGGATTCGAGGCGCTCAGCGGCGTGATCCACAGAATTCACTCCACGCTCGACCCCCTTGCCGATCTGGAGCGATGCGCACAGCGCTATCGCGAGTTCGCGCTCGCTCACCGCAGCCAGTACGAGTTGATGTTCGATCGGGCGATTCCCGGCTACCAGATGTCCGAACGCGCCAAGCAAACAGCCGCTGCAGCGCTGCAGGCACTCGGTGATCGCGTCGAGCGGGCAATGGATGCGGGGTTCATCCGCGTCGGCGATCCGATGCACACGGCGACGATCTTCTGGTCGGCCTGCCATGGTCCGGTCAGCCTCGAGATGAAGTTCGTGGGCGATCCATCCACCAACTGGGGCCAGGTCCACCGGGGCCTGATGAACGCAGTGATCATCGGTTTGCGGGCCGACCCGGCAGATCCCGCCGCCTCCGCCGAAGCTGGCGCGATCCCCGCCCCTGCTGCAAAGGTGTCCGACGGCACGGCCGCGGTCTCCGCGGACGTTGTCACCGGTCACTGATCGCCAACCGAGATACCGACGTCGCCGCCGACATCACGCCGTCGAAGGCGAATGGGTCAGGCAGTGTCGGCGTGGGGTTCGGGCTCGACGGGATTGCGGTTCCACGGCAGCGTCGACAAATACATCGTCGCCGCTGGATGGGGATCCATCGGTCGGTCGAGTCCACCGGGCGGCGTCGGCGCAGGACGCGAATCGAGGCGAGCCTGACAGCCGGGGCACCAGTACAACAGCCGGTTCATCTGGCCGACGCGCTTGACCTGCACCGTGTCGCCGCACCGTCCGCAGCGCTGACCGTTTCGACCGTAGACGGTCAGCGCTGCGCCGAGACCCGGCACGGTGACACGACGTGAATCGTTCAGGTTGGCACGAAGCAGTTGCGCCGAGGCGGCGATCACCTGGCGGGCGTCGTCCTCGGTCAGAGACCCGACGGCTGCGAACGGACTGAGCTCCACGGCCCACAGCACTTCGCAGCGGTAGACGTTGCCGATGCCGCAGGCGACGTGCTGATCGAGAAGGACCTCGGCGATCGGCATCTCCGGATCGAAGTAGTCGAGCAACCGGTTCACGGCTTCGTTCAGATCGGCGTTGTGATGGCAGAGGTCGGGCCCGAGACGGCCGAAGCCGGGATGCCGGTAGCGGTCGAACTGCCGGTACGTCTCGACCACGGGAGCGTTGAAGCAGACCGCGACCCAGTCCTCGACCTCGATCGCGACGCGCATCTGATCGGTCCGCTTCCGCCATCGTTCGTGCACGTGGTAGAGGTGCCAGGCCCCCACGATGCGCATGTGCGTGTGCAGTGTGAGGCCGTCGTCCCAGATCATCTCGAGGTGTTTGCGACGGATGTTGACGGTCTCGATCGTCCGGCCGATCGACGGCGTCGGACCCGACAGCCGGGGCGCCGAGAAGCTCGTCATCGGCTTCCCGACCAACGCCGTACGAAGCGCAATGGCGGTGCGGTGGCTCGTATCCCCCTCTAGCACGACCACACTCTAGATTCACGCACGGAGGCGGTGATGCGATAGTCGTCGCGATCGTGCTGGTGGCACGGTATTCGCCACGTCGAAGACGATGCAAATGCATGTCTGCCAATAGGGTGAGCGGGTGGATCCGGGACCCGACGGCAATGATGACGAAGTCGATCGCGAGGATTCCGCGGACGATCCCGTTGTCCGGAAGAGCGCTGACACCAGCGAGGACACCAGCGATGACGGGCCGTTCGACGAGTACGAAGCACCCGTGCAGATGGAGTCCGGGCCGGGCGATGTGATCGAAAGTGCGCGTCGCCGCTACGGCACGATGGGTGCAGCGCTGGGTGCAGGCATGTTCGGCCTCGACCAGGCCCTGACCGGCAAGCAGAAGCCGGAAACCGTGCAGATCCAGGAAGCGCCGAGCGATCCGGTCGATGTCGACAAGGACGGTATCCAGTTGATGATCGACGAACTCACGTCGGTCAACGCGCCGGCGCTCGAACGACGCGTTCCGGTGGGACTGCACAAGAAGAAGTCCCGCCGCCGCTGACAGCAGACCGAAGCCGAGGACCGACGCCGACGACCGATCCGGACGACCGACCCGGCGACGGTTACGGCAGTTCGCCGACGTGGGCGAGCGCGAATCGGATCAGGCGATCATGGCCACCCGTCATCTGTTTGCGCACCGAGTCGCCGACAGCCTCCTCCGGAGTGAACCAGGTCAGGTCGAGCGCCTCTTGCGTCGGCGTGCAATCGCCGTCGACGGGCACGATGTACGCGAGGCTGACGGCGTGGTGACGAGGATCGTGGAAACCGCTCTGGTCCGGGTCGGGGAAGTACTCGACCACGGTGAAGGGCGCTGGGCTGGGGGGCACGCGAGGGAGCGCCACGGGCCCGAGATCTTTCTCCAGGTGCCGGATCAGCGCATCTCGTATCCGTTCGCCGAACAACACGCGCCCGCTGACCAGCATCCGACTGATCGTGCCGTCAGCAGCAACCTTGAGGAGCAGGCCGATGTGCGTCACTCTGCCGAGTGAATTGACCCTGACGGGAACGGCGTCGACGTAGACGATCGGCACGTTGGCGCGGATGTTCTCCATCTGGTCGGGGCTCAGCCAGCCGGTACGTGTATCGAGTTGGTCGCTCACAGTGCGCTCACAATGCTGATCGGGGGACACTCGGGGAGTACGGGGTCGCATCCCCATGTTTCCAGACGCGAGGGTGTTCGCACCGGCTTACGCTGTCGACCTATGCGCAATGTCACATGTCGGGTTCGGTTTGCGGGTGTGCTCGCGGCAGCGGCCCTGACCGTCTCCGCGTGTTCCAGTCACACGTCATCCGCACCGACAACAACCTCTGCACCGACCACAACGAACGCAGCACCGACCACGACAGCGGCACCGACCACGACCACCGCACCAACGACCACCGGACCCACGACAACAGCGGCATCGACCACAACAGCGGCACCGACCACGACCGCGGCACCGACCACGACCGCGGCACCCACCACGACCACCGCGTCCGCCACGACCACCGCGTCCGCCGCGATCGCGCCGTATACCAGCGCGATCTACAGCGATCCAGCGCACTGGATCTGTCGCGGCGACATGACCGACATCTGCGACAACTCGTATCCGTTGTCCAAGGTCGCAGCAGACGGTACGGCGACCGCCGTGCCCTACGTCGTTGCCGCCGATCCGCCGATCGACTGCTTCTATGTCTATCCGACCAGTAGCGGTGACCCCACGTACAACAGCGACCTGACGGCCGACAGCGAGATCGGCGTGACGCAGTATCAGGCGGCGCGGTTCAACCAGGTCTGCAAGATGTACGTGCCGGTGTACCGCTCGGTCACGATCGCCGGGTTGTTCGGGAAGGCGCCGGGCAACCTGGTCGACGGGTGGGCGATTGCCTATGCCGACGTGCTCGACGCCTGGCGTTCGTATCTGGCGAACGACAACCACGGGCGTCCGGTGGTCATCATCAGCCACTCGCAGGGGAGCTTCCACGTTCAGCGTCTTCTCCGCGAGGAGATCGACCCCAACCCTGCCGAGCGCAAGCTGATCGTCTCGGCGATCCTGCCCGGCACCTCCTTCCAGGTGGCCAAGGGCTCCGATGTCGGGGGCGACACCCAACACATGCCGCTCTGTCGGCGCAGCGATCAGTTCGGTTGCATCATCACCTTCCAGTCGTATCGGGCCGACGTGCCGCCACTCGTCGGTGCACCGTTCGGCAAACCGGGTGCCACCACTGATTCGGCGTGCACGAACCCGGCGAACCTGGCCGGCGGTCCCGGCACCTTGGACAATGCATTTGCGGCCGGGGACTGGATTCTCGGTGATCCCGCGCTGCGGGCAAAGGTGACTACGAGCCTCGTCGACCTGCCGGGCCTGGTGACATCAGAGTGCAAGGTCACGGCCGACGGGTATCACTACCTCGCGATCACCGTCAACGCAGATCCCGCTGATCCGCGGGCCGACGACATTCCCGGCGATGGCACGCCGAACTGGGGCCTGCACACGATCGACCTCAACGTCACACAGGAGACCCTGATCCAGCTCGTCCGCGAGCAATCGGCCGCATACCTGGCGGCGAAGGGGTCGTAGGTCAAGACCGCTGTCTTCCGTTACCCTCACGTCTGTGCAACCGGCCTGGGTGACCGACGCGACCGTGGTCGTGGTAGCGGGCAAGGGTGGCGTTGGTTCCAGCACGGTCAGCGCTGCGCTCGCCCTCCTCGCCGCACGCGACGGAGCCGACGTCCTGCTGATATCCGTCGATGGCCGGGCCGGGATGGGTCCGCTGCTCGGCGGTGCTCCGCTCGACAAGGAGGACCGGGTCCTGCGCACCGTCCGCACCAGCGGTTCGAAAAGAACGGGCACGATCCGCGGTCGCACGATTCCGCCCCAGCAAGCGTTTGCCGACTACCTCGAGCTGAAAGGCATCGGCGGTGTGCTGCGCAAAGCGGCAACGGCTGCGTCGCTCGATTCGATCGCGGCTGCCACGCCCGGTCTCGAACATCTCCTCGTACTCGGCAAGATCAAGGAACTCGAGCGTGAGCACGCTGCTGATCTGATCGTGGTCGACGCTCCCCCGGCCGGGCACGCGGCCTCCTTCCTCCGCTCCGCTTCAGCGCTGCAGAAAGTGGTCACCAACGGTCCCGTCCGCGCCCAGGCCGACGAGGTGGCCGAGATGCTCGCCAACCGCAACCGTTGCCAGGGCCTGCTCGTCACCCTTGCCGAGGAGACACCGGTCAACGAAGTGATCGAGTTGGCGTACGACCTCGAGGAAGCGCTCGGCCTCGCGCTCGCTCCACTCGTCGTCAACTCGTGCTGGACCGATCGCAACGGGTTGGCGATGTCGGTCACGGCGGCAGCGAAAGCTCAGGGAGTCAAGCTCTCCGCCGCGAACATCGCCGCGCTCGAAGCATCGGCCGACTTCGGTCGCAGCCGACTCGACGTGCAGCGTCGCCAACTCGCGCGACTGGCGGAGGAACTCGCCCTCCCACGAATCGTCCTGCCCCGTCTGCCCACCGCCGACTTCGGGCCCGCCGAGTTGGAGATCATGGCCGACGCACTGTCGGCGCCGGTCAGGGCGCAACGATGAGTTTCGGCGCGCTGTCGGGGCTCCCCGATGCAGTCTCGAACGCAACGCTCCTCGTCACATGCGGGCCCGGCGGGGTCGGTAAGACGACGTGCGCCGCCGCGCTCGGTATCGCCGCCGCCAACGCCGGCCGGAGGGTGGTCGTGGTCACGGTCGACCCAGCCCGACGATTGGCCGACGCGCTCGGTATCGACGTCGACGCGAAGATGTTCGATCCACACCACGTGGTCGGTGTCGGCACCGATGGCGGTGCGTTCTTCGCGCTCATGCTCGATGCCGAGACCACGTTCGACCGGATGATCGTCGAGCGCGCCGGGTCACCCGACAAGGCGGCCAAGATCCTCGCCAACCCGGTGTACCGGAGCATCGCCGGATCGTTGGCCGGCGCGCAGGACTACATGGCGATCGAACGGCTCCACCAGTTGCACAACAGTGGCGACTACGACCTCGTGATCATCGATACTCCCCCGTCGCGCGATGCGATCGATCTGCTCGAGGCTCCCGAGCGACTGGT
Organism: Actinomycetota bacterium; assembly: GCA_043746045.1. Lineage (GTDB taxonomy): Bacteria > Actinomycetota > Acidimicrobiia > Acidimicrobiales > Ilumatobacteraceae > WLMZ01. Next base: position 16,507 of record JAYTRT010000743.1, read on the forward strand.
CGGCTTCCTCAGCCATCCGATCTATCGCGCCCTGACCATGCCGTCGAGATCATTCGCCCGGGTCGCCAACGCCGGTACGTCGGCGTTCCTCTGGGTCGTACGTCGGTTGGCCGGCCCCCGGCTCGTCGAGGACACCGTCGAGTTCCTGCGCTCACTTTCGGGGATGGAGCAGGGTCTGCGTCAACGCGCCGGAGAGGTCGCCGATCTGCTTCGTGCAGAGACCACGGCGTTCGTGCTCGTCTCCAGCCCCAGGGCGGAGGCGATCTCGGAGTCGACCCACCTCGCCAACGCCGTCATCGACGGCGGCTTCGGCCTCGACAGCGTTGTCATCAACCTCGTCCACCCTCTTCCACCGCCGCTGACGGTACTGCCCGAGCTCGGCGACGTCGGTCCGCTGTCCGAGCACGTGGCGTACCACCGCGAACTGACAGCGCTGGCGACCTCCGAACGGAACCAGATGACCGATCTGATCGCAGTGGCCGACGGCGTACCGGTTCGGGAAGTTCCGTTGCTGGAAGTCGACGTACACGACCTGCCCGGACTCGCCCGCCTCGCCGAGCTCCTCGTCGGCTGACGACGCCGCGTCGAAGCACGAGAATCGAGCGGCACGCTTCAGGCGCGCAGTTTGGCGAGCCTGATCGTGGTGTCGGCCCGAGCCAGTCTCCGCAACGTCGATGTGCGGGCTTGACCGGCGATCGCCGACCGTTTCGTCGGGTCCATCGCGTTCGGGCCCATCAACGCCAGATCGATTTCCGTCGGCTGGAATGCCACCACTGGAATCCCACGCCTGCGGAGCCGGAGTACTTCGGTGTCGAGCAGTGCACCCGCCCATCGACGAACCGGAAGTGCTCCGCCCGTACGCAGGCTGCGACCGCTCAACGACATCGGCGAACTGACGAGCACGAGATCCAACTCGAGCGATTTGTCGGCCAGCAGATCGGCATTGGTCGGAGAATGCAGGCCACCATCGACGTAAGCCTCACCGTCGATCGTCACCGGACTGAAAAATCCGGGGATCGCACACGATGCGGCGACGGCCTCGGGTGGGAGAGCCATCCGGCCCTTGTGGCCGAACGCGATCCGCCGACCGTCACGTTGTCGCACGGCGCAGATCCACATCGGTTCGTTCGGCCACTCGCCCGGCAGCAATTCGGCGACGGCGTCGGAGATGAAGCCTGTACTGACCGAGCCCTCTGGAAGGAGCCCCGCGAACAGCGCCCAAGGCGGCGCAGCGAACGGCCGCGCAGCCGCCCGAGCGAGCGTCGCTGCGACCTGCACCGCGCCCCTCGCCTGCGGCGCCGGACGCAGTGGCTGTCGACGCTGCGGACCGACCGACCGCAACAGACGTTCGCCGGCGGGCGACATCGATCGACCCTGGGCGCGCGCCAGACCGTCGGCCGCAGAGAGGCCCGCCCGGAGTGCCGAAGCCGTGATCGAACCCGCAGACGTGCCGACGATCACCGTCGCCGTGCGCGGGTCCCAACCGGTCGATTCGGCGAGTGCGGCGAGCACACCCGAATGGAACGCTCCACCGGCCACGCCACCTGCTCCGAGAACCAGTCCGATTCGCGGTGCACCGTCGGTCATCGACGCAAATGTATCGCCGACGTCACCGGCCGCGGTGCCGCTCGCCGATCGGCCGCACGTGCTGTGGGGGAGGCGGCCCGACGTACCGCGCACTCGGGCGGATGATCTTGTTGTCGGCGGCCTGTTCGAGGATGTTCGCGCACCAGCCGATGACGCGACTCGAAGCGAAGGTCGGCGTGAACATCGACCGTGGGACGCCACACATCTCCATCACGACACCGGCATAGAACTCGACGTTCGTGCGTATCTCCCGTCCGGGCTTCAGCTCGTCGAGCAAGGCGATCACGCGGCTCTCGACCTGTACCGCGAACTCGACGAAACTCCGGCCGACATCATCGCGGCCGAGACCCTGGGCAACACGACGCAACATCACGGAACGGGGATCGTCTGCCTTGTAGACCGCGTGCCCGAAGCCCATGATCTTGTCCCCACGCGTGATCATCGGCCGCACCACTTCGTCGATCCGTTCCGGTACCTCGATCGCCTCCAACAGGGCGAGTGCTAGGCTCGGAGCTCCGCCGTGCAGCGGTCCGCTCAGCGCGCCGATGGCTGCCACGACGCACGCCCCGAGATCGGCCCCCGTCGATGCCACGACCCGGGCCGTGAACGTGGACGCGTTGAAGCCATGATCGATCGTCGAGATCATGTAGCGCTCGATCGCAGTCACCTCCGGTTCGTGGGCCTCGCGTCCGGTCAGCATCCACAGGTAGTTCGCTGCATAGCCGAGGTCGTCTCGCGGGTCGATGATCTCCTCGTGTTGGCGCAGCCGGTGCAATGCGCACAGGAGCGTCGGCGTGATGGCGCACAGCACGAGCGCGTCGGTGCGACGGGCTTCGTGATCGATGTCGATGGTGGGCCGCATGCCACGTTCTGCTGCGGCGAGGGAGAGTGCCGTGCGTAATCCTTCGAGCGGTTCGCTTGTTGCGGCGATGGCCGGCAGCACGGCACGAACGGAACTCGAAATGAGGCGCAGCGGAGCGACCTCGGTGATGAAGCGGTCTCGCTCACCGAGCGTTGCCGGCAGGGCCCCATCGATCAGCAGCCGCCAGACATCCTCGATCGGGCACTGCTCGGCGAGGTCGATCGCCGAATACTGGCGATAGTGGTAGAAACCCTCGGTCCCACGGACGTCGCCCACCTGTGTGTCGGCGACGACCACGCCCTTCAACCCTCGGGGTACGTCCACCGGACCGATCTGGGCGACGCGCATCAGGTCGCGTAGTGAGACGACGCCGACGAGTTCACCGGCGGACGTCACCGGCATGTGTCGGTAGCCGCGCTCGCGCATCGTGGTCAACGCTTCCTGCAGGCCGACGTCGCGATCGATGTCATCGGCCGGCGCGGTCATCACGTCTCCAACGGCCGTCATCCGGTCGATCGCCGCGCTCGACAACCGGAGGACGTCGCGTTCGGTCACGATCCCGACGAGCTCCGTCCCATCGACGACGAGAACCGAGCCGACCCTGTGACGGTGCATCCGACGGACGATGTCGTCGAATGTCTCGTCGACGGAGGCGGTGACGGGCGGCGACGTCATGATCGAATCGATGTGAGCCATGACATCAATGTGTGACCCTCGGACGACTTCGTCAACGTTGATTATGATCCATACCCATGCCTTCGTCGACCTCATCAATCGCTTCGTCGACCTCCGCGACTGCGATGACCTCCCGTCAGGCGGCCAGACGCCTGGGAATCAAGATCGAGACGCTCTACGCCTATGTCAGCCGCGGCATCGTCGACAGCCAACCATCGGCCGACGGACGAACGAGCGCCTTCGACCCGCGTGAGATCGAAGCACTGGCCCGCAGGGGTCGTCCCCGCCAGAGCAGCCGCAGCACGTCGCTGAGCATGCTCATCGAAACGCGGCTGACAGCGCTGTCGGCGAACGGGGTCCGGTACCGCGGGCTGCCGAGTGGCGACCTCGCTCTGACCCACACCTTCGAGGATGTCGCCGAGCTGCTCTGGCTCGGACGGCTCGGGACCAGCCGCGAGCCGTGGAGCGGGACGGTTCTCCAGGCAGAGAGCGGGCTCTGCCTGGGGGACTCTCTGCGCGTCATCGCCGCGCGAGCAGCGGCTCACCTGCCCCGAACGACAAGCTTCGCGGCTGCCGATGTCGCCGTCGTCGGACGGCGACTCATCGCAACGCTGACAGACTCCTTGCCGCTCGCTGGTGATGGACGCGTCCCACGACTCGTCCTGCCGACTGACGCACTCTCCGGCGATTCCACCGCATCGGCCCCTCTCCGGTCGACCATCGCCGGACGGCTCTGGACCCGCTTGAGTCCCCGACGCCCCGCTGCCGGCATGCTGGCGGTGGTCAACGCTGCACTCGTGCTGATGGCCGATCACGATCTGGCGACGTCGACCTTCGCGGTTCGGGTCGCCGCGTCGACTCGCGCCGATCCGGGTGCCATCGTCAACGCCGGCCTCGGAGTGCTCAGCGGACCACTTCACGGAAGCGCGAGCACGATCTGTAGAACGATGCTCGAACGCGCCGTCCAGGTCGGAGCGGCCCGATCGGTCGGCGAGGTGTTGGCCAGCGGTCGGCACATTCCCGGGTTCGGCCACTCGGTGTACGTGGGAGCGGATCCACGGGCTGCGCTCCTGCTCGATCTGTTGCGCCGCTGCTCGGGCCGGAACCGGGCGATCGACATCGCCGACGACGTTCATGCAGCCGTCGTCGAACGGATCGATCAGCGGGCGAACGTGGACTTCGCACTTGCCACCCTGACGATGGCCACTGGCATGCCGATCGACGGGGGCGAGGTGATCATGTCGATCGGCCGAGTGGCGGGCTGGTTGGCCCATGCCATCGAGGAATACGACGAAACTCCCCTCCGATTCCGGCCCCGGGCGAGTTACATCGGCCAATGACTTTCGCGACCTCGGCGGCTCCGTTATGATTCACGATCGGAACCCCCCAAGGACCCCGATTCTTCCTGCCGTGCGCCGAGCGCCGAACCGTCTGGACCCGATTTCACCGAGATGAACGCCGCAGATCCCCTCCAGCCACGCCCCAACGGTCGCTTCCGCGGCGTCCGTCAGCGCCCCGACAGCGGCGAATCGCGCACCCCGGGTGCGCCCAGGAACGGGAATACCGTGCACAGCGCTCACGGGGCGCTGATTGCCGTGCTCGTGGCATCCGTTGCCGTCGGCGGCCTGATCGCCTACTCCCGGACCGACAGCCCGAAGAGCTTGACCGCCGCCGGGTCCCCAGGTCTCGTGAACCCCGGCGCGGCCCCGACCGTCGCGAATTCGACTGCCGGCACGGATACAGCCCCGACGACGGCGGCTGACCCGGCGGCGATCGGATCGACTCCGCCCGTGGCCGATGCCGGAGTCGACGCATCCTCGAAGGATCTCGTCGAGCCGGCCCCCGGAGCGGCAACAGGATGCCTGCTCAGCGAGCAATCCATCCGGGCCGGCACCACCGGTGACAGCGTGAAGTGCCTTCAGACAGCACTGACCGCGGCCGGCTTCTACAACGGAGCGGTCAGCGGGACCTTCGACGCCCCGACGGATCTTGCTGTCAAGGCGATGCAGACCGCACGCAATCTGTTCGTCGACGGCGTCGTCGGTCGGGAATCAGCCATTTCCCTCGGGATCTGGCCGAACGAGGCCTCATTGGTCGTCCACACCCGGAAGCCGGCTCCCGGTACCAAGGATTCGCTCGGGTTCCCGCTGTCATCGGTGGCCAGCATCGGGGCCGACATTCCACCGCTGCCAGCCAATTCGGGCAGCGGCAAGCGCCTCGTCTACGACCGAGCTCAGCAGCGCGTCTGGGCAATCGACAAGAACGAGTTCGTGATCCGCTCCTGGCTCGTCTCCGGTAGCCAGTACAACAACGAGGTCCCCGGCACCGACAAGGTGTACAGCAAGTCCTTGACCTCCACCGCGTGGAACGGCAAAGCGCTTCTCCCGCACATGGTTCGTTATCAGAAGACGAAACTCGGCAACATCGGCTTTCACGGCATCCCGATCCACATTGCCGACGGCACTCCGTACGAAACCGAGGACCAGCTCGGCACCCGACTCAGTGGCGGTTGCACTCGCCAGTCGAATCCTGACGGCGACTTCGTGTGGGCGTTCGCCGACATCGGCACCACCGTCGTCGTGATCTAGTTCTCCGAGCGTTTTCGTCCCCCATAGCGCGCTTTCGACTGCACAGAAAAGCGAACGGTGTGCTGCCTCGGGCAAGCGCGAGACTCCGTGACACCGTCGGCGTAGCGTCAGCGAGATGATCACCGCCGTCGACGCCGACCACCATCTCGACGAGATCCTCCGCTCGCTCGCCGGCCCGGATGCCGTTGCGCGAGTGGATCAGCAGCAGGCCGTTCGAGCGCTCGTCGTCGAGCGTCGCCGCGTGCTGGTGGTGCAAGCCACCGGTTGGGGTAAGTCAGCCGTGTACTGGGCTGCGACGTCGGCACTTCGTGCAGCCGGGGCGGGCTTGACGCTCGTGGTCTCGCCATTGTTGGCGCTGATGCGCGACCAGGTCAATGCCGCCGAGCGGGCCGGCCTCAGGGCCGCCACCATCAACTCGACCAACTTCGGTGAGTGGGACGAGGTTCTGGCACAGGTCGACGCCGACCAACTCGACGTGCTGCTGGTCTCACCCGAACGGCTCGGCAATCCGCGGTTCGAGGCTCGACTGCCTCGTCTGCTCGCTGCCACCGGGATGGTCGTCATCGACGAGGCGCACTGCATCTCCGACTGGGGCTTCGACTTCCGCCCGGACTATCAGCGGTTGACTCGTCATCTTCTCGCGCTCGCTGCCGGCACACCGGTCTTGGCCACCACCGCCACTGCCAATGCGCGTGTGACAACCGATGTGGCCGATCAACTGGGATCCGACACGGCAACATTTCGGGGCAGCTTGGCCCGGACCTCGTTGCGCCTCGCCGTCATTCCGGGACTCTCGGCGCTCGACCGATGGGCGTGGGTTGCCGATGCTCTCGGCCGGATGGACGGCTCCGGAATCGTGTACACGCTGACTGTCGCCGAGGCCGACCGGGTCGCGAACTTCCTGACCGCGGCGGGTTTCGCTGTCGCTGCGTACTCCGGGCGTCTCGATGCGCCAGCACGGATCGACATCGAGGACCGTCTGCGCCGCAACGAAGTGAAGGCGGTCGTCGCGACGTCCGCACTCGGCATGGGCTACGACAAACCCGACCTCGCGTTCTGCATCCACGTCGGCTCGCCGGCATCGCCGGTCGCCTACTATCAGCAAGTCGGCAGAGCCGGGCGAGCACTGGACACGGCTCTGGCCGTCCTGCTGCCAGCAGAGAACGACGAGAGGATCTGGGAATATTTCGCCGGCGCTTCCGTGCCGGACCCGGATCTGGTCCGAAGGGTCCTCGAACACCTGGCGAACGGACCGGCGTCGTTGCCGACGATCGAATCCGCGACAGGCATCCGCCGCAACCGGCTCGAAGGGATGCTCAAGCTCCTCGCCGCGTGCGGAGTGGTGAACAAGGACGGTCAGGCGTGGGCTGCGACCGGAGAACCGTACGAGCACGATCAGCCGAAATGGGACGCGCTCGCCGCCAGTCGGGCGAACGAGGCCGACCTGATGCGCAAGTACGCGGCGGGCGCGGGGTGCTTGATGCAGTTCTTGCAGCAGGCACTGGACGATCCAAGTCCATCACCGTGTGGACGATGTTCGTTCTGCACCGGCGTCCTGCCCGAACCGGGCTTGCACCCCTCTCGTGATCTGGCTGAATCGGTGCGCCACTTCGCCCGCGGCGTCGATGTCGCGATCGAACCGCGCAAGTTGTGGCCGAACGGACTGCAGGGATGGTCAGGGCGCATTTCCGGCTGCAACGAGGGGCGCGCGCTGGCATTCGCCGACGATCCGGGTTGGGCCACTGAGTTGATCCGATTCGACGGTCCCGACGGCGAGATCGATCCGACGATCGCCGATGGACTGGTCGACGTTCTCCGTCGATGGAAGCAGGTCTGGGGACAACGGCCGGTCGCAGTCGTACCGATGCCGTCGACGCAGCACCCCCGACGAGTGGGATCGATTGCAGCACACATTGCTTCGGTCGGCAAGCTGCCGATCATCGACGCGCTGACCCAGCATGGCCCCGTTCCGTCAACCGACACTGCCTCAGCGGCTCGCGTGCGCGCCCTCGTCGAGCGACTGAGCATCGTCGACGACGTCGTCGTTCCGAACGGCCCACTGCTGCTCGTCGACGACACGTATCGCAGCGGTTGGACGATGACCGTTGCGGCCGCGATCCTGCGTCGATCAGGTGCCTCCGCCGTGCTCCCGCTGGTCGTACACCAACTCCCCTGACCACTCCCGGAGCAGCGAACCCGACGATCTTCTTCCGTCCGCGCGCAGCGCGAGCGTGCAGGGTCGTTCGCAGGCCGTCGCATTGAGCGCTACAGTCCCGCGGTCGTGGTCGACATATCGGTACTCATCCCGGTGTTCGACAGCGAGATGCTCGCCGCCCAAGTCCTCGCCGTGACATCGCAGATCACGGCGTTCACATGGGAATTGGTCGTCATCGACCGGGAAGCCTCCGCCACCGCGACTCAGGTCGTCGATCGATTGATGGCGTCCGACTCACGGGTTCGCCGGATCTCTCTGCCCGGCAGGCACGGGTCGACGCAGCTGCGCAACATCGGCGTGCGCAGTACCGTTGGTTCCTCCATCGTGTTCTGCGGCGTCGACGAAGTCGTCGGCGACGGATGGCTGGACGCCATGGCGGCTGCCCTTGCCAAGACCCCACTGGTCGCCGGCCGGCTGGACTACCGACGTCTCAACGGAGCGGACGTGTGGCGCGGGCCGGACCAACCGCAGGCGCGAAATCTCGAGGTGTTGTTCGGGTACGCCGTCGTGACCGGCGCGATCGGCGTCCACCGAGATCTGTGGGAATCATTGCGGGGCGTCGACGAGCGGTTCGGTGCGTTCGGGGCGGACCTCGACTTCACGATCCGCGCCCAGCGACATCTCGGGATCAAGCCGAAACTGGCGATCGATGCGATCTGCCATCACCGCCAGCGCACGGGAATGGTCGTGACATGGCTGCGGTGCGCACACGAAGGAAGCGCTTCAGTCAGGCTGTATGACCGCTACGGACGGGGCCGCGTCGACCGGTCCGCCGAGCGTCGAAGGGCCCGCCAGGACTGGTGGTGGATCGTGACGCGCTCCCCGCTGCTCGTCAATCGACACCGTCGATCGAAATGGATGCGCACTGCCGGTCTGCGGTCTGGCCGTTTGTTCGGTTCCGTGCGTGAGCGAACGTTCTATCCGTGAGAAGACCGCGCGAGAGCACGGCGTGCGACGGCACGAGCACCGCCGAGCACCCGGACGGAGTCAGTCGTGTTCGGCGTCGAACGCTTCGAGCAGCGCGCGTGGAGCCCGAGCCCGCCACGCTTCGGTCAACAACTCGGCCAACTCATCGACATCGACAGCGCTGAACCGTACGAGCACCGAGGCGTGCCCGTCGTAGTGAGCGGTGGTGAAGAACTTGTCCGGTTCGGAGTCGAGCAGCGCCCGCTTCTCGCCGAGGTCGGCGACGAAGATCAGCAGATCATCGTCCTCGCGTATGCGGGCGAACAGCTTGTCACCGACCCGAAATCCAGGTGAGCC
>JAYTRT010000744.1:0-9185 GCA_043746045.1 Actinomycetota bacterium
ACGCGCGCGGTCTGGCGGCCATCGGCTTTGACGATCCGGATCAGCGTGGCCCAGCAAACGACGGCGACGGTGAGCAGCACACCGACACGGAAGGGCATCGTCTTTCGATCTGTACCGACCAGGAGAAGGTGAACCGTGCTCGCCAGGAAGAGTGGAAAGCTGAGGAAGTGGATCGCCCGCCACAGCCGCTTGCCGAGGTGGCGCCGGAGCAACGACGTGACCTCGACGGCGATCAGGAGATACATCGCAACGATGCCCCACGCCACTGCGCTCACATGGTAGGTCCCGGTGAACGGGACGAGCACGTTGATCACGGTGATGGTGACGTAACCATCCGCGACCAGTGCTGCGACGTGGATGATCGTGAAGACGACCGACAAGCCACCGATGAACCGGTGCAGGTCGAGCATCCAATTGGGTTTCGGCTTCCTGCCGAGGAACCGACTCGACAGGGCGACGCCCCAGAACACGCTCAGGGCCAACATCGCCCAAGCGACGATGCCGCCGGAACGAGCCACGTACCACCATGTCTGACTCGTCATTCGGCGTCCTGGCGTTCAGCGATGAGCTCAGTCATCCGGAACCACACTGCCGCTCGTTGCGCCGTGGTCGCTTCCGTGTCCGGCGGTGCCATCGGGCGTGGCACCTGACGGCGTCGCCACGGTGGAGTCCGGCTGGGTCGAGGCCGGCCGACTGGGTGCCGGCTGGGCGTGCGGTGATTCCGTCGATGCCGGCGGCGGGGGGGCCGGCTGTGTGGCCGTCGGCAGCGTCGATACCGGCTGGGAGGACGGTGGCCGAACAGCGGGCGGCTTCGAGGACGGCGGACGAACCGCAGGCGGCCGCTGGGTCGTGGGCGTCGGAATCGGCGGCGTCGATGCGGTGTCCATCGGCACAACAGTGGGATCCGGCGGAATCGTCTCCGACTCGATCGTGCTCGATGTGGTCGTCTCCTCGTTCCCCGCCGGCGGGGCCGTGGCCAGGGTGATGCTGATGTTCGAATCGCTCAGCGTCGCGACGGCCGTCAGCTGGCTGTTCGACGAAGCGAAGCCGATCACGATGACGTCCGACCCCACCGATCGCACTGATGTGACGGACCACCCCTCGGCCGGGGTCACCGCAAGGAGGCTGAGCGTGTCGGGTCCCTGGTCGAGGGTGACCACGCCCGCTTCGCCGACGGAGAAAAGACGCTGGGTGACGGTCGTCGTCGCCGTGGACGCGGGTGCGACGACGCTGCCTGCCGGGTTCGCTGCAGGCGTCGTCGACGCCGACGGAACGCTGGGGGACGACCCGACGAGCTGGGTCGAACTGAGTGCCCTGTCGGACAGCGCGCCGGAACCGGCCAGCGCCTGCGCGTTGACGAGCGCAGCGACGAGGCCGGCGGCCAAGACACCTGCGACCGAAAGAGCAGTGGCGTGTCGAGTTCTCATGCGGTCAAGGTAGTGAGCACGGCTCCGGCTGACGGCCGAAGCCGATCCAAGACTTGTCCAAGAATCAGCTGATCTGTTGCGGTCTGCATCGTGGTCGACGTGAGCGGTGCGTTTCGTCGGCCACACTGTGCGCTGTGCACATCCTGCTCGTCGAGGACGACCAATCGATTGCGGTCTCCCTCGTCGACGGACTCCGAGCCGCCGGCTACAGCATCACTCATGCTGCCACCGGTGCCGCTGCGCTCGAGGCCGGCCCCGCTGACGCGGTCCTGCTCGATCTCGGGTTGCCTGACATGGACGGTCGCGATGTCTGTCGAATCTTGCGGAGCCGAGGCAATGTGCCGATCATCATGTTGACCGCGCGTGGCGATGAGTTCGATCGCGTGCTGGGCCTCGAACTGGGCGCTGACGACTACGTGACGAAGCCGTTCAGCTTTCGCGAACTGGTGGCTCGCGTGCGCGCCGTGACCCGCCGCGCCGGCTCGACGACGCCCGGTGGGCCCGTCAACGACGCGAGCGGCGCACAGATGATCGGTCCACTCGAGATCGACCGCCGGACCCGGCGCGTGCGGCTCGCCGGGGATGCGGTGACCCTGACGGCCAAGGAGTTCGATCTCCTCGCCTACCTCGCCGTCGATCCGGGTGCGGTGTGCACGCGCACCGACATTCTCGAGAACGTGTGGGATGTCAACTGGTTCGGGCCGACCAAGACCGTTGATGCGCACATCGCCGCGATCCGCAAGAAGCTCGGCGACCCGCACTGGATCGACGCTGTGCGCGGGGTCGGGTTCCGACTCGAGGCGCCCGGGTGAGATGGCGGCTGGTGGCGGTGTTCGTGGCGATCACCGTCGTCGTCCTGGCTGCACACGACATTCCGCTGGCAGGCCACCTCCGCACCGTCGAGCGCGATCGCCTCGTGACCGGGCTGGAACGCGACGCTTTCGTCATCGCCGGGCGAGCCGAACAGACCCTCGAGGCGGGACACGGCCGAGGCGATGCCGGCCTCCAGGGTTTGATCGACACGTATCGCTCCGCCAGCGGTGCGCGGGTCGTGATCACGGATCGTCACGGTGTCGCCATCGCGATTTCCGACGAGGAGGTGGCTGCGGGTGCCGACTACGCAACTCGGCCCGAGATCGCCAGCGCACTCTCGGGCTCACCGACGACAGGCGAGCGGTTCTCGTCGACATTGGGGTTCCGGCTGCTCTTCGTCGCAATCCCGGTGCTTTCCGGCAACAACGTGGTCGGCACGATCCGCCTGACCTACCCGGCGGCAGAAGTCGGCCGGCGGGTGGCGACGCGCGTCCGTGGGCTCCTGATCGTCGCGCTGATCTCGGTGATCACCGCGGCCGGCGCGGCGGCGGTGCTCGCGGGCACGCTCACCCGACCGATCCGGCGCCTACGGGCTGCGACAGAACGATTGGCACACGGCGACCTGATCGTGACCGCGCCCACCAACGAGGGACCACCAGAGATTCGCGGCCTCGCCGGAGCCTTCAACTCGATGTCGTCGAGGATCCAACATCTGATCGACGAGCAGCGGGCCTTCGCCGGTGATGCTTCGCACCAGCTGAGGACGCCTCTCACGGCGCTGCGACTTCGACTGGACCAGGCCGCAGACATGGTCGACACCGATCCGAGCGGCGCCCGAATGCGGATCGAGGCGGCCAGCGCCGAGACGGAGCGGCTCCAGCACCTCGTCGACGGACTGCTCGCTCTCGCACGAGCCGACGGACGCACCGAGACCGCCGGCGTGATCGATCTGGCAGCACTCGCTCGCGAGCGCGCCGACGTCTGGCAGCCATTGGCCGAGGAGCAAGGCATCGATCTGACGATTCGCGCGGGTGAGCAGGCGTTCGCCTCGGCCATTCCCGGCGCGGTCGAGCAGATCATCGACAACTTCATCGACAACGCGCTCGCCGCGACACCGCACGGCGGTCACGTCGAGATCGAGGTCGACACCTCGGTCAGTCATCGCGTCGTCCTCCATGTTCGCGACACCGGACCCGGGATGACCGACGCGCAACTCGCTCGCGCCTTCGATCGCTTCTGGCGCGCCGGTGGAACGGGAACGTCCGGATCGGGTCTCGGCCTGGCAATCGTTGCCCAACTGGCGAACGCGTCTGGCGCGGTTGCGACCATCTCCAACCGGCCGGACGGCGGCATCGACGCCGCCGTGGCCTTCGCCGGCGCCAGCGCCTGACCCACGCGGCGCCTGACCCGCGCCGCGATCAGTCCCGACCGCGCTCAGTCCTGCTCAGATCTGCTCGGACCTGCTCAGATCTGCTTAGGTCTGCTCAGACTTCGAACGCCGCGAGCGTCGCAGTTCTGTGAACCGCCCCATCGTCTCCGACGCCGAGGCCAGCAAGTCCAGCGGCATCCAACATCGCCATCGCAACGTGCCCGTCGAGCATCATCGCCGCTTTTGCGAAGATTTCGGCAGTTGCGGCGTCGCCCGCAACGACCGTCACGATCGACAACCCGGCCTGCGAGGGCTTCGACGTCGACGGATCGATGATGTGATGGGCCTGTGCACCATCGGGCGTCAACCACTTCCGGATGGTCGTCCCCGACGTCGCCACGCCCCCTGATCCGAGCCTGATGCAGGCCAGATGGTTCGGCCGATCTGCCGGATCCTCGATGCCGAGGTACCACGATTCGCCCAGGCCCGGCACGCCGCAGACGGCGAGGTCACCTCCGATGTTGACGAGCGCGCCGAGCGCGCCGTCTGCGACGAGGTCCTCCGCCACGACGTCCGCAGCGAATCCTTTGCCGATCCCGCCGAGATCCAATGCAGACCCGGCCGGAACCGTCAGAGTCGATCGGCCGAAATCGACCACGATGTCGTCGCTGACTCCGACGCGGGTCGCCGCGACGGCCGGAGCCGGCGCCGACGTCGTGACGCTGTGTGTGTAGCCGTGCTCCAGCAACCGCGGCAGCATCGTGATGTCGAACGATCCGCCGGTCTGCCGACAGCCGGAGATCGCTCGAGCCACCACGGCCAACGTGTCCTCGTGCACATGCACCGCGAGTCCGGCTGCACTGTTGGCGACCGTGATGTCACTCGTCGCGAGGAAACGACTCCACAGCGACTCGTATTCCCGAATCCGACGTTCGGCCGTGGCGAGCATCTCCGGGCGTCCACCGTGGATGACGACATGCGTGGAGCAGCCCATCGCCCGAAACGAGACCTGCAGCGGTTCCGCACCCTCGCGACCACCCACCACTGGCGCCTGGAGATCTGCGCGCAGCGACACGTTCACGCGCCACTCGGCGCGGTGGTGGCCGCCGGCGCAGGAGGGGCTGGCGCGCGAGTGACGGCCGGTGCAGGTGCCGGTGCCGGCCTGGCAGGGGCTGCTGGGGCCGCGGCCTGGGCGTGTGGCTGCGTGGTGACGGGCGCAGCCGCCGCAGCGGGCGCAGGAGCCGCAGTTCGCGCAGGTTTGGCGGGAGCGCCGACCCTCGGCACGACGGCCGGAACCGGAGCTGTCGATGTCATCGGAGCATCCGAAGCAGGAACCGTGACCGGCAGGTCGGGCATCGCCAGCACGATGGTCTCGATGACCGGTGCAGTTGGCGGCACTGCGACGGCGCTGGTCGGCGGCGCCGCAGGGGTCGTGGCAGGGGTCGTGGCAGGGGTGGTCGCGGCGATCATCGCGGGAGCCTGTGCGATCAAATGCGCTGGCGGTGCGTCGGACGCGGTGGTGCTCGTCGGCGTGTCGTTCGGTGCGGTCCCACTCGTCGCCGTCCCACTCGGGGCGGTCCCACTCGTCAACAGGGCAGTTGTCGCTGTCGCAGCCAGCGACGCCCTCTTGCTGGGTGTCGTCGGTCGATTTGCCGCAGCGAGCACGGCGGTCAATCCGAACATGCCGGACACGGCGATGCCGGCGACGGCGATCCGCGCCCCACCGGCGACGTGACGCCTGCGGGGCGACGCTCCGGTGGTGCGCCGGGTCGGCGCCGGCCGAACAGGGCCGGCTGACGCAGACGAAGTCGGAGGCGCCCAGAAGCCTGGCTGGGCATCGGTACTGCCGTTGTGCGATGCGAGGTCGACGGCAGGTTGTCCGTGGCGGCTGCGCAGCGCAGCCACCCGAGCCAGGTTCTCCGCGTCAGTCACCGCTGCCGCCCTGGGACTGGGACTCGCTGCCGTGACTTTCGGGGGCCGTGTCGTGGACTTCGTGCTCGCTCTTGTCGTCGTTACCAGTCGCTGCGACCGATGAAGGGGCTGTCGTCGACGCGGCTGGTGGCTTGACCCGCGATGGAGCGGTGATCGGCGACGGCGCAGGCGTCGCCGGAACGACCGGCGGTGACGACGTGGGCGTCTCCGGCTCGACCCGCGGCGCTGGAGGAGGCGTCGTCGACGCTGGCTCGGTGGACAACGTCGGGGTCTCGTCGTTGGATCCGGCGACGACCGAAACCGAAAGTGGGTCGACGGGGGCCGGGCCTGCCGCACCCGGGAGACGGTCGTTCGTCACCGACACGACCACGTCGGCGCCGACGAGATCAGCGGCGAAACCAACGACGCGTTCGGAATTGGTGAACTGGACTGCGACATGTGTGCCGGTGTTGGACATCGCCATGATGCTCCAGCTGGCGGCCGGGATCAGCTCGTGACTGGCCATTGCACCATCGGCGACATCGATCGTCACGGTCCCTGCGTCGCCCACCTGATACGACACCGTTCGCGGGGCCGCACGGACGGGTGCTGGCTCTGTCGAACTGGCAGCCGAGGTCGAACTGTCGATCGATGACGACGTCGAGCTCGTGGACGATGTCGTGCTGGTGGACGAGGTCGAACTCGCCGCCGACGTGACAACCGGGATTGCGGACGCCGATGCCGGAGCATGCTCGGTCGGGCTGGCCACCGTCGCGTACGCAGCACCCCCGGTTCCCGCCACACTCGCCAACGTCACTCCTATCAACAACTTGCGATTCATCAGTTCCTCCACAGTCGGTGTTTGCCTGTGTGCAGTGAACGACATCGGCGCCCAAGGACTTGCCACCCCTGATCCAAGAAACGTCCGAGAGTGTGCACCCATTCGCCGCTCCCGAAACGCGCGACCTGATCGAGCCCGGCAGCGGCTCAGCGGACGACGTCGTGCGGTTCGTCGGCGAGGGACAGGAAGTTCTCGTCCTCTTGCGCGAAGTGCAGCTCGAGCAGTGCGTACAACCCGTAAAACAGTCGCTGGAGATCGCGGGCGTCAGCTTGCGTCGGGGATCCATTCCCCACACGCTCGATGACCAGCGCCACTTGCGCCGTGAGACGGGCGATCTCGGCGTGGGCTCGACTCATCGTCCCTGTCGGGTCGGTGCCGCCGAGCGCCTGCGCGATGACCGGATACAGCAACCGATCCTCGTCGGCCTCGTGGGGGGCGATGTCGTCGATCAACAATCGAAGTGCCTGGTGCACGACGACCATCGCCGCTTCGGTGTCGTCGGTGCCGAGACGCTCTGCGGCCTCGCGCAGCATGGCGACGTCGGGTCGAAGGGTGAGGTGCGCCGTTGCGAACCGGTGCGCGAGCATCTCCCCGGACTCGTCGAGTCGAACCTCGTCCCGACCGACACGAAGCGCCCGGAGCGCGTTCAAGATCACAGTGACGTCGATGATCTCCTGGAGCAATGCGCCGACCGCCGGCGGCAGGAATCCCGCCGCCGCCGCGCCCATTGCGATCAAGGACAGCGCCATCCCGGCGATCACGCTCTGCATCGCGATGCGGCGAGCGCGGCGAGCAATCAGATGTGCTTCGCCGAGGCGATCGAGCCGGTCGACGGTGAGAACGATGTCAGCCGTCTCCGACGATGCGGTCGAGCCTCGGGCTCCGATCGCGACGCCCACCGTCGCCGTGGCAAGCGCCGGCGCGTCGTTGATGCCGTCGCCGACCATGATCGTCGACCCAGTCGCCGTCTCACGCCTGACGACGTCAACCTTGTCCGATGGGGACTGCTGGGCAGCGATGTTGTCGACGCCGAGCATCGCCCCGACCGAGGCTGCGACCTCCAGGCGGTCCCCCGTCACCATGACGACCCGTCGGATCCCACTCCGGCGCAGGTTGCGGATCGTCCGAGCGGCATCGGGACGAATCGGATCAGCGAGGATCAACGCACCGGCGCCAACACCATCGACGCCCACGAAAACGCAGAGAGCACCCTCGAACTCCGACAGCGAACGGCTTCGGGCAACCCACGGTTCATCGCCCTCGACGGCGGTCCAGCGACCGTTGCCCACGGTCACGGAATGTGCGCCGACCATACCGCGGATGCCTGCCCCGGCGAGCTCAGTCGTCTCGGTCGGCATGAACAGTTCGAGGCCACGTTGTCGCGCCGAGCGGACGATGGCAGACGCGAGGACGTGTGGGGACACCTGATCGAGCGAGGCAGCCAGCTGCAGGATCTGCTCGGTGTCGTACCCCTCAGCGGCGATCACCTCGATGATGGTCGGTCGTCCGGCCGTGAGCGTCCCGGTTTTGTCGAACAACAGCACGTCGGCGCCGGCCAGCGCTTCGAGAGCGCCGCCACCCTTGACAACAACGCCTCGGCGTGCGCACCGGGACAGGCCGGCCACGATCGCCACGGGCGCGGCCAGGATCATCGGGCACGGCGTGGCGACAACGAGCACAGCGACTGCGCGAACCGCATCGCCGGAGACGAGCCAGGCCAGGCCTGCCACAGCGAAGGACACCGCGAGGAACGCGACGGCGAATCGGTCCGCCAGTCGAACGAATGGAGACGTCGATGCGGAGGCCTGCTCGACCAGTCGGACGATTCCAGCGAAGGTCGAGTCCGACGATGTCGTCGTCGCAACGAGATCGAAAGGGCTACCGGCGTTCGTCGTTCCGCTGCGGATGACCTCACCGATGTCGCGTTGGACGGGCAGGGACTCCCCCGTCAACGCACTCTCGTCCAGCACCGCAAGACCGGCCGACACGGTCCCGTCCACCGGCACGACCTCGCCTGGTCGGATCAGCAGCACATTGCCGACTGCCACGTCATCGAGGGCACATTCTGCGAGTGACGTGCCGGAATACCGATGGGCGACCTTCGGGCCGTGCTCCAGCAGCAGGCGCAACTCCCGTTCGGCGCGACCGGCGGCCCAACCCTCCAGCGCGCGTCCCGTCGTGAGCATGACCGTGATCAATGCTCCTGCGACGTGTTCGCCGATCAGCAACGCGCCGATCAGGGCGGCCAGCGCGATCAGATCGACGCCGAGGCGGTGGTGCCACATCGACTGACCGACCCACACCACCGCCAAGATGGCACCGAGCACTGTCGTGACGATCCAGAGCGTGGTCGACAACCCCTTCAGGTCACCGAGGAACGCCAGCCCCCCGCCGATCAGCCCGACAACCGCTGCGCACAACGAGCCGACCTGAACGAGGCGCGCAGAACCCACATTCGACTCGTGATTCATGGCCGCCGACCCGTCCGCTCGAGCGTGCATGGAAGCGCTGCGAAGTGCCGACGGGTTTGCATGCAATCAGGGTGAACGGTCGCGTCGGATGCAGCAAGAGCAGGAAGTCCCAAGTTCGCGCAGCGGTGCCGAGCCAGAACCAGTCTGGCGACGTCCACTCCGGCAAGATCGTCATCGAAGCACCACGGCTGGGCGGGCCTGTACTGGAGGCGTCGGTCGGGAGCCAGCAGCCGGCGGTAGTGTCGGCAGATGATCGATACGGATGTCGACGAGCCCGGAAAGAGGGTGAACACGTCGACATCGGAACAAGCTGAACGCCACCGCACGGGTCCTGGACCCCACAAGATCACGGA
>JAYTRT010000745.1:0-9174 GCA_043746045.1 Actinomycetota bacterium
CGAATGGTCTCCTCGGTGTCCATCTCGACGGCGCGGCGTTCCCGCCGTTGCTGTGGGCCCTCGTCGTGTCGATCGCGATCGGCCTGGTCGCTGCGGCGCTGATCCTCCAGCCGCTTTCGATCCTGTGCGGTCGGCGTTCGACGTCGGACGTCGGCTGGTACCCGTTGACGGCCGTCGGCGTCGTCGCCCTCGGCTTCGTCTGGCGGGTGATCGCGCTCCTCACGATCGCCCCGATTCGGGTCGACGGCGGTGACCCACTCTTCTACCACACCACGGCGAACGTGCTCGCTGCCGGTCGCGGTTTTCCGGAGCCTCTGCACTGGATCGCGTACGGGCAAGAGGTCAAGAGTGCGTTCCATGGCCCGCTGTTCCCGGTCGTGCTCTCGTTCTTCTCGCGTCTCGGCGGAACCACGTATTTCGATCACCGGATGGTCGCGGCGTTGCTCGGAACGTTGGTCGTCTTCGCGGTCGTGCTCGTCGGCAGGTACCTCGGCGGACGGCGAGTCGCGATCATCGCCGGACTGATCGCCTCGTTCTACCCCAACCTGTGGCTGATCGACGGCGTGTTGTTCCCCGAAGGCCTGATGGCTGCGTTGGTGACCTTCACGATCCTGGCGGCGTACAAGTGGAACGACAAGCCGGGCTGGAAGTTGGCGGCCACCCTCGGCGTTCTCGTCGCCCTCACCGCATTGACCCGCGGCGAAGGCGTCTTCTTGATGGTGCTGCTCGTCCTGCCGTTGATGATCCGCAAGAAGTCGTTGGTCACGAGGGCTCGGCTGAAGCAGTTCGGTATTGCCTGCGGGGCGTGCCTCGTCGTGCTCGCGCCATGGATGATCCGCAACATCACGACGTTCGAGGACTTCGTGCCACTGTCCACGAACGGCAACGAGGTGCTCGTCTACGCGAACTGCGACGAGGCCTACAACGGCAAGTTCATCGGCTTCTGGTTCTTCGACTGCCAACAGCGGATCCGTGACTCCGTCGGCGAGCCGGCGGGTGACGAATCGCAGAAGGCGAAGTACTGGCGCGACATCGGCGTCACCTACGCCAAGGCCCATGCCAGCAGGTTGCCTGAGGTCGTACTGGCCCGCGTCGGCCGCCAGTGGGACGTTTTCCGACCCTGGCAGAACGCAGAGTTCGCACCGATCGAGGGACGAAACAAGAACGGCGCCCGCCTCGGCCTGATCTCCTACTACGCACTGGTCGCGTTCGGCGTCAACGGCATCCGTCTGCTGCGCAAACGCAAGGTTGCCTTGCTGCCGTTGACGTCACAGTTCATCTCGGTCACCATCACCGCAGCAGCCGCATACGGAACCGTCCGCTTCCGAGCCCCGGCCGAGCCCGTGATCTGTTTGTTGGCGGCGGTGGGTATCGCCCCGTTGTTCGACCGGGTCAGACGTCGTCTCCTCGTCCGACCAGACGAGGAACCCCCGATCAGTGATGACGGCGCGTTCGTCCTCGGTGGACCAGCATGGCGTCGACGATGGTCCTGGTCGACTTTTGCCGGTGTCGGTGTGGTTGCGTTTGTGACGCTGTTGCCCGTCCGGGGCATGTACCACTCCACCGGCGGCACGATGGAGGAGGGCTTCATGCTCTCGTTCCCGGAACGGATCCTCAAGGGCGCCGTACCCAACGTCGACTTCCTGCACCTCTACGGTCCGGGAGCGCTCGACGTCCTCGCCGGCTGGTACAAGGTCTTCGGCGTCACCCTGCAGGCCGAGCGCACGTTCGGTCTGCTCCAGCACATCGCGATCATCGCTGCCCTGTACGTACTGGCCCGGGCCTGGGGGCGGGGCGCGGCGTGTGTGACAGCAGTGATGTCGGTGTTCCTGATCCTCACGCCGATCGGCCTGACGGCCATGGCCTGGAACGGCGGTGTCGCGCTCGGTCTGTGGAGCGTCGTCTTCGCAGTCAGGTCTCGCAACGTGATCACCGAGAAGATGTCAGCGAGGATGCTGCTCGGCGCCGGCCTGCTGGCAGGCCTGACCCTGACATATCGACCCGATCTGATCGTCGCGCTGGTCCTCGTCCACCTGTTCCTGCTCTGGCGGCGTTTCGGCGGACGCAAGAACAGCTGGCGGCAGTTCGTCATCGGAGGTTTCGTCGGTCTGCTGCCGATGACGATCCACGTGATTCGGATCGGCTTGGGGACAGCGATCCGGACAATGGTCCTCGACCCGGTGTTCAAGCTCCGTCCCGGGCGGGCCCTGCCGCGCCCGCCGAGTTGGGGGCATCTCGATGGTGCACTCCAAGCCATCGCCGAGACAGTGCCACCATGGTGGCGATTCCCCGCGATCGGCCCTGATCACCAGTTGTTCCTCTGGTTCTTCGCAGTGCCGGTGTTCAGCCTGCTCGTTGCCGCCACGGGTCTGTGGCTGGTGCGCTACACCAAGGGTTCTCCTCGTTCCGTCACCCTTGCCGCGGCAGGATTGTTCTCGGTCGGCATGCTCCCGCAGGCCTTCCAACGTCCCGATTCGACTCACCTCGCCTGGGTCGCGTGCGTCTCCTGGCCGCTGCTCGTGCCGACCATCATCGAGCTCGTCCGGATGCGTGTACCACGGGCTCATCCCCGATTGCGACTCACGATCGCAGGCGGGTTCGTCGCCGCATTGATGTTCGTCGTCTGTCCGTTCTTCACGTATCGCACATATGTGCTGTACGCCCGAGTGAGCACCGGCAATCTGCCGTCGGCGTACGAGGTGAGGCGCGACAACCGGGTCTTCTACATGGGTGACCTCCCACCTGCGAAAGCCACGCAGGGCGTGATCGACACGCTGAGTGCATTGTCGAAGCCGGGCGAACGGCTGCTCGTCGGACCTGTCGATCTGCGTCGGACATGGTATTCGGACACGTTCTTCTACTACATGTTCCCGGAGCTTGCGCCGGCGACGCAGTTCATGGAGATGGATCCGGGCATCGCCAACGCCGAAGGTTCGCCGCTGGCCGGCGAGGTGGCCAGCGCCGATTGGGTGCTCCTGACATCGTTCTGGGCAGGCTGGCGCGAACCGAACACCGCCATGGACTACGGCTCCGACGCACCCAACCAGGTCGTCGACAGCCAGTTCTGTCTCGTCCAGAGCTATGAGAACGGACTCGTCGAGTTGTATCACAAGTGCAACGAGACACTGCCGGTGCCGATGTCGCCACCGGCGTCGGAGGGTGGCCCGCCGGTCTTCATCGGCGGATCGGGCACTCCGGTCTCCATCACCCCGGAGTCCATCACTCCGCCCGTCGCCACCCCGTCATTGCTCCGGCAGTCGCGTCGGTACTGACCCAGCAGCCGGTCAGGGCTGAGCGGGTGCCGCTCGACGCACCAGCACGCGGACCAACCGGCGGACCGACCCGGTCGATGCGAGGAACGACGCTGCACCGACCGCCACCACAGGCTCGATCGGTGCCCGCAAGCGGTGCGCACCGTAGAACATCACGGTCACGATCAAGACGGTGATCGCCGGAACCACCACGACGTACCGCACACCGCGGCGCAGCCTCCAGATCCCGATGGCCGCGATCGGCGCCAGGAACCACCACGAGACGATGCCTGCCCAGATTCCCCACCCGGGCCGCTCTTCACCTTCATCACCGTGAACCAGGTTGTTCAGCCCGAACAGGTCCGCAGCACGCAACACCCGGGCAACGGCGACGACCGGGAGCCGTGAGCGATGAGCGTTGGCGTAGCTGAACGCCTCGTGGCGGCGACGGATGCTGCGCGCAGCCGTGTTCTCGTCGGCAGGCGGATTTGCCTCGATCAGACAGTTCAACGACCACCCACCGAGGCCCGCTCCGTAGTACGCATCGGGACAGTTCGCACCCAGCCATGTCGTGCCCTCGTTGGTGCTCATCAGCACGACAGTGTCGAAACGGCTCGTGTTGAACACGATCCACGGCAGCACGGTGATGCCCGTCGCCGCCAACACGGTGACCCCCGTCTTCAACCAGCGGACCAGGTCGTGGCTCCGATAGCCGACGAGCGCGAGGAGTGGGGCGAACATCAGCACCTCGCTCCGTGCGTGACCGGCGACGCCGATGGCCACCCCGAGAACGAGCGCTGAACGGGCGTCGAACCGGTCGCGATGGCGGAGCGCGAGCAGGAGCACGATGACAACGGCCAGCAGCAGCAGGCTTTCCGACATGATCAGTCCGTCGCTGAGCCAGATGTTCGGATATGCGGCGGCGATCGTTGCGGTGAGGACTCCGACGACGCGGCCCCCGATCCGCCGTCCGAGCATCGCGATCAACGGAATCAGGGCGATCCCGATCAACGTCATCGTCGCTCGTTGCCAGAACTCGGGGTTCGGGAGCAGGCTGGCCGGCGTGATAACGATCGATGTCAGCGGGGGATGTTCAGCGCCCGGGCGAACACCCCAGTACTGGAACGCGGCGCCACCGGCCTCTTTGAACCAGTGACCGCGGGCGTTGTTGTACGCCTGGATGCTGTAGTAGAGCGAGTCGTTCAACTTCAGCGGGACGCGCCACTTCGAGATCAGGAGGATGATCCGCCATGTGCCGCCGACCAGCCATGCCAACCCGATGCCTCGACGGTAGAGCCGGTTGCGAGTGACCTCGTCGACATCGTTGGTCCCGAGGTCCATTTGTCGAAACCCTAGTCGTCGCCTCACGCTCGACAAACGGTCGTGCAGAGGCGCTGCGCGCACAGCGCGTTGACAGATGCTTGAACGTCAAACTACCTTGACGAGATGAGCAGTCCGCGCGAGTTGTGGCAGCAGGCATTCGATGCGTCGAAGACACGCACCGCCGATTATTCGACGATGTCGGGGATTCCCCTGGATGCCGTGTACGGACCCGACGACGGCGAGTTCCCCGGGCAGTATCCCTACACCCGTGGCCCCTACGCGTCGATGTACCGGTCGAAATTGTGGACGATGCGAATGTTCGCCGGCTTCGGCACCGCAGAGGACACCAACTGGCGGTTCAAGGAGATCATCAAGTCCGGCGGCGACGGATTGTCGACTGCGTTCGACATGCCGACGCTGCTCGGGCTCGACAGCGACGACGAGATGTCGCTCGGCGAAGTCGGTCGCTGCGGCGTCGCGATCGACACGCAGGCCGACATGGAGGACCTGTACAGCGGCATCGATCTCGGCGAGACCACGACATCGATGACGATCAACTCCCCCGCCGCGGTGATCTTCGCGATGTTCGTCGCTCAGGCCGAAAAGGCAGGCGTCCCCCGCGCCCGGCTGGGTGGAACACTGCAGAACGACATCCTCAAGGAGTACCAGGCTCAGAAGGAATTCGTGTTCCCGCCGCGACAGAGCATGCGACTGGTGCGCGACACGGTTCTGTTCACCGCAGCGGAGATGCCGCGCTGGCACAGCATCTCGATCTCCGGTTACCACATCCGGGAAGCGGGTTCGACGGCCGCCGAGGAACTCGCGTTCACGCTCGCCAACGGATTCGCCTACGTCGAACTCGCAGTCGCTGCTGGTTTACCGATCGATGCATTCGCGCCCCGCTTGTCGTTCTTCTTCAACGCACACATCGACTTCTTCGAAGAGATCGCCAAGTACCGCGCCGCCCGACGGATCTGGGCGAGATGGCTCCGCGACCGATATGGAGCGCAATCGGAACGTTCACTCCAGTTGCGCTTCCACACCCAGACCGCAGGCGTGTCGTTGACAGCGCAACAACCCGAGGTGAACATCGTCCGCACCGCGATCGAAGCGCTGGCTGGCGTCCTCGGCGGAACCCAGTCGTTGCACACCAACTCGATGGACGAGGCCATGGCCTTGCCGACCGAGAAGTCCGCGCGGATCGCGCTCCGTACTCAGCAGGTGATCGCCAACGAGACCAACGTCGCCCACGTCGCCGATCCACTCGGTGGGTCGTACTACGTCGAAGCGCTGACCGACGAAATGGAACGTCAGGCAGAGGCGATCTTCGCCGAACTCGACGAGTTCGGCGATGGATCGATGCTCGAAGGGTGTATCCACGTCATCGAGGAGAACTGGTTCCAGGGTCGTATCGCTGATTCGGCCTATGAGTTGGAACGCAAGTTCAACCGCGGCGAGCGGATCATCGTCGGTGTCAACCGGTTCACCGAGGGCAACGACGAGGCGCACACGATGGACATCCTGCAGATCACCAACGAGGACGAAGCGCGCCAGTTGAAGCGCCTGGACAACATTCGCCACTCCCGCTCGCAGACGGCGGTCGATGCAGTCCTGCTCGAACTGGCGTCAGAGGCCGCCGATCCGGAGATCAACCTGATGCCGACGTTGATCAGGGCCTCGAACACCTACGCGACGCTCGGAGAGATCATGAACACGATGGCCGGTGTCTTCGGTCGCCACATCGAGGTACCGACCATATGAGCATCGACCGATGAGCGGCGAACGGATCCTGGTCGCCAAGGTCGGCCTCGACGGTCACGATCGCGGGATCAAGGTCATCGCCCGGATCCTGCGCGACGCCGGCTTCGAGGTGATCTACACAGGACTGTTCCAGACACCAGAGAAAGTCGCCGCCACCGCCGTCGACGAGGACGTCGACGCGATCGGCCTGTCGATGCTCTCCGGGGCCCACATGACCCTCGCCCCACTCGTCATCGAAGCCGTCAGGAGACGAGGCGCTGACATCCCCGTCGTCGTCGGAGGCATCATCCCAGCCCAGGACATCGATGCCCTCAAGGCCGCCGGAGTGGCTGCGGTGATGACCCCCGGCGCACTCGCGACGGACATCGTCGATGCGATGCGAGCCCTGTTCGAGCAGCAACCGGCCTGACCCTCGAAACCCGTTCGATCTGCCGGGGTGTCAGGGGTGATGGCGGACGGTCTCCGCGTGCAGCGCGCGGATGACTCCCAACGCTGACGAGTCCCATGTCAGGGTATGTGCCCTGGCCAACGCCGCCTGTCCCATGCGCTCCCGAGCGGCATCGTCACACAACAGTTCTGCAACGGCGTCACCCAAGGTGTCGACCGGCGCGAGGATGCCCGTCACACCGTCGACAACACTGCAGCGATGTCCACTGATGTCGGTCGCGACCGCCGGCGTTGCGCACGCCGCGGCCTCGGTCAGGGTCAGGCCCCAACCCTCGGCCAGCGACGCGCTGGCAACGATCCAGGCGCGTTGGTAGAGCCGCAGCAGATCGTCGTTGGTCAATCGTCCGGCGAACGTGACCCAGTCGCGGGCGTTGTTGGCCTCGACCACCGCTTCGAGACGCTCCAGTTCGGGACCTTCCCCCGCAATCACCAGCTGCATGTTCGGAACGCGAGTGTGAGCCACGACCGCGGCTTCGATCATCCGGTCGAAGCGCTTGACCGGGGCCAGACGGCCGACGGCCACGACGAGCGGGACGGGCGACCGCTCGCCGCCCGGTTGGAAGAACGGCTCGACGCCATTGGGCACAGCCGTCACCTTCTCCGGGCGGAATCCGAGTGCGATCAGTTCGTCGCGAGTGGCGTCGGACGGTGTCAGCATCGTGGTGCGGCGATAGAACGGTGGCGCCCATCTCGTCTCCATCACGGCGCCGATACGGGCCAGCGGCTCGGGCAGGATCTGACCCCACATCGGCCCGTGCACGTGATGCAGGAAGCCGATCCGTGGCTTCCGGCACCACACCGGACTCATGAACGGCACGGCATTCCAGATCTCGATCAGCGCGTCGTACGGACCCATCCGGTGGACGAATTCGGAGGCGATCGTGCGCGGAAAGACGCTGATCCTGCTCCCCCGCCGAATCACCCGGTACCCACTGCGATGCTCGATTACGTCGAGCCCCTCGGCTGCGCTCGTCCGATGCGTCACATCGAGGCCAGCCTGCGCGAACCGTCTCATGAATTCGTGGGCGTGTCGTTCTGACCCGCCGGCGTCGCGATCGGCGAAGTCACGCCACGCGAGCACGTGGATGCGTCTGACCCCGCGCTGCACCATGTCACCGGCGAAGTCGTCGAGCGTGAAATCCGCAAAGGTCGGGTCCGACGGAACGGCACGATGTGGGAGTTCAGCGGTCATCGTCGACCAGGGACGGCGCCTGCACAACCGTAGAGCATAAGGGTGCGGGATAGCATCGCTGTCTGATGCCGGCCGTCACAGAGTTCCGCAACTTCTGGCAACGGCGGATGCAGATCCCCGTCGCCGGCACCGGTCTGGTGCTCGACGTGGGCAGCGGTGACAAGCCACACTGGCGCGCCGACGTGCTGCTCGATTGGTTGCCCGGCAAGGACAGCGCTGCGCAACGCAGCGGCTACGAACGTGCGCGTGTGACCCGACCGCTGTTCCACGGCGATGCGGCGGCGATGCCGTTCGCGGACCAGGTCTTCGACTACGTCATCTGTTCCCATCTGCTCGAACACGTCCTCGACCCAGCCGGTGTCCTGGACGAGATGATGCGCGTCGCCAAGGCCGGATACATCGAAGTGCCGCAGGCCGCGAGCGCGAAGATCATCGACTTCCCGACCCATCTGTGGTGGGTCCGGATGATCGATGGCGTGCTCGATTTCGAGCCGAAGCACGCCCGCGCGTTCGATCCGGAGATCGAGGACTACCTTCGTCGCAGCGGGCTCGAGACATCCATCGAGCGGGTCCTCGACAGTCGGTTCGAACATCGAGTCGTCTCGCTCCGCTGGGACCACCAGATCGAGTACAACGTGCGCGGGCCGGTCGAACAGGCAATGCTCGACCAAGCCGCCACGGCGTCGGTGGTTCACGGTGACACGACCGCACTCGTCGCAACGGCACTGACGACCGCTGCATCGACGATCGACCGTCGTCGGCACCACCGCACCGTCACGTTCAACGAGATCGTCAAACCCGAGTTGCGGGTCGGTAACGACCACGTCCTGACCGCGCAGATCTATCGAGTCGAATCCTGAACTGGCAGCTGCAGAACTGCGCGCTCCTGCGCTGACACCTACAGACCCGCAGACCTGTCAGCCCAACGGCAGTTTGCGGAAGACCGGGCCCGGCAGGTGCCGCAGGACCATGAACACGTACCGCAGGATTCCCGGAGCCCACACGGTCCGACGACCCGAACGCAGACCGGCCACCGTCACAGCGGCGACAGCTTCCGGGGTCGAAGCGAATGGCGCAGCCTTCATCCCGGCTGTCATTGCCGAGTGTACGAATCCCGGACGAACGACGAGAACCTTCGCCCCGGTGCCTTCCAGCGAGTCGCCGAGTCCCTGCGCGAAACCGTCGAGTCCGGCCTTCGAC
>JAYTRT010000746.1:0-2935 GCA_043746045.1 Actinomycetota bacterium
CTGCGCTCCATGCTGATGAACCAGAAAACGGCCTCGTCGACGGTCTGGCCGACGGTGAACAAGCCATGGTTGCGGTGGATCGCGGCCTTGCCGGAGCCGAACTTCGAGGCGAACTCCTGGCCGGCTGCGACCTCGAAGACAACGGCGCCGCCCTGTTCGTTGATCACCGTGTGGTCCTGGTAGAAGATGCAGGAATCCTGGGTGATCGGGTCGAGCGGGATGCCCAGCGAGCTGAACGCCTTACCGTTGACCGAGTGGCTGTGGGCAGCGGCGATGATGTCGGGCCGGGCTTCGTGAACGGCGGCATGGATCACGAACGCGGCACGGTTGACGGGCTGCGAGCCGTACACGACGTCGCCGGAGTGGTTGACCAGGATCAGGTCGCTGACGGTCATGTGACGAAAGCTCTTGCCGAACGGATTGACCCAGAAGCAGTCGGGGAATTCGGGGTCGCGGACAGTGATGTGCCCGGCGACGCCTTCGCCGAAGCCGAGGCGGCCGAAGATGCGCAGCGAGCCCGCCAGCTTCTGCTTGCGCTCGAGGCGTTCGTCCTCGATGGTCGCGAATGCTTTGGGCAGCATGTCGAGCCCGACCTCCTTCGGGGTCAGTTCGATGCCGTCGATGGACCGGGTTCCGTTGTCTGTCATGGCCATACCACAAGCCTACGCCCGGACCGAGATCTGTCCAGACGCCCGCCACGCTCGAGACGCAGGTGCCGTTGCGCGTGCGGTGTGCGATCATCGAGCATGAACACAGAGATCTCGCCGCACTCGATCGCCGCGCCGGCCGCCAACTACGCCCACGCCATCTTGGTCTCGAACCCGACGCGCACCCTGTACATGTCCGGTGTCGTCCCGACCCAACTCGACGGGACGGTCCCGCAGAGCCTGCACGAGCAGACAGAGGTCGTCTGGGCGAACATCGTCGCGATCCTGACCGAGGCCTCGATGACCGTTGCGAACATCGTCTCCATCACGACGTACGTCATCGACGGCGAACCACTGAGCGATGTGATGGCCGTTCGCGACAGGATCATGGGTGAGTACCGCGCGGCCAGCACGCTCGTTGCCGTTCCGGCCCTCGCCCGTCCTGTGTGGCGGATCGAGATCTCGATCGTCGCTGCTGCGTGAGCGGGTCGTACGATCGTCGTGTGAGTGACGAAAAGCGCACCGACTCCGGTATCGAGATCAAGGCCCTCTACGACGCGAGCGACCTCGCCGGCTGGGATGCCGAGTCCCAACTCGGCGCGCCGGGCAAGCCGCCGTACACACGTGGTGTGTACCCGACGATGTACCGCGGCAAGTTGTGGACGATGCGGCAGTACGCCGGGTTCGGTACGGCCTCGTCCACCAACGAGCGGTTCAAGTTCCTTTTGCAAGCCGGCCAGACCGGGCTGAGCTGTGCGTTCGATCTGCCGACGCAGATGGGATACGACAGCGATCATCCTCGAGCCGAGGGTGAAGTCGGCAAGGTCGGTGTGGCGATCGATTCGATGGCCGACATGCGCCTGTTGCTGGCCGATCTGCCACTCGACAAGGTGACGACCAGCATGACGATCAACTCGACCGGCGCGATCTTGCTGTTGATGTATCAGCTGGTCGCCGAGGAGCAGGGAGTCGATCCGGCGCTGATCAGTGGAACGATCCAGAACGATCTGCTCAAAGAGTACATCGCCCGCGGGACCTACATCTATCCCCCGAAGCCGAGCATGCGGGTGATCACCGACATCTTCGCCTACTGCGCCGAGCACATCCCGCGCTGGAACACGATCTCGATCAGCGGCTACCACATCCGCGAGGCCGGCTCCACTGCCGTGCAGGAGATCGCTTTCACCATCGCCAACGGCATCGCCTATGTCGACGCAGCGATTGCGGCCGGCCTCGACGTCGACGACTTTGCTCCTCGCCTGTCGTTCTTCTGGAACGCGCACAACAACTTCTTCGAGGAGATCGCCAAGTTCCGTGCGTCCCGCCGGATCTGGTACCGGCTGATGACGGACCGCTACGGGGCGAAGAAGGAAGCGTCGAAGTTGTTGCGTTTCCACACCCAGACCGGTGGATCGACGCTGATCGCGCAGCAGCCCGAGACCAACATCGTGCGTGTCGCGGTGCAGTCGATGGCGGCCGTGATGGGCGGCACACAGAGCCTGCACACCAACGGCTTCGACGAAGCGCTCAGCCTGCCGACCGAGCACGCCGCGCGCATCGCGCTGCGCACGCAGCAGATCATCGGCTACGAGAGCGGCATCGTCGACACGCCCGATCCGCTGGCGGGCAGCTACCTCGTGGAAACCCTGACGGACGAAGTCGAACGACTGGCGTGGGAGTACATCGAGCGCATCGACGAGATGGGTGGTGCGGTCGAGGCCATCGAAGCGGGCTTCCAGATGGATGAGATCGAGCAGGCTGCATACGAGTACGCGAAGTCGATCGACGACGACGAACGGGTGATCGTCGGTGTCAACAAGTTCACGCTCGACAACGAGCCGGAGCCACCCGTGTTCCCCGTCGATCCATTGCTCGAAGGTGGCCAGAAAGCTCGCCTCGCCGAATACAAAGCCAACCGCAACGCCGCCGATGTCACGGCTCGCCTGGACGATCTGCGCATCGCCGCCAATGGCACCGCCAATGTGCTCTACCCGATCAAGGCCGCGCTGCAAGCCGACGCGACCCTCGGCGAGATCAGCGATGCGCTGCGCGACGTGTTCGGTGTCTACCAGCCCGGCCGCTGACCCACCCGAGAAACTTCTCCGAGCGTTTTCGCCCCCGATAGCGCGCTTTTGACCCCTGAGAACGCAAGGGTATGACGCCGGACGGTGACGGCCCAGCAGCCGCGGGACGCATTGTGGACATGCACGACAGCGGTCGCCGTGTCGGCGAAGAATGCGTCGAGTGTCTGCCCGAGGTCTGTGCCGGCAACGACCGCAGCCTCAATC
>JAYTRT010000747.1:0-9132 GCA_043746045.1 Actinomycetota bacterium
CGGATGTACCACCAACCAATCCCGCCCGCTGTGAGCAGACCGACGACGAGCAGTGAACACACGGCGAACACGACCCACTTGAGGACGCGCCGGCGCCTCGGTGCGTGCTCGACCACCGCAGCTTCGGTGAGATCCGGGTCGTCCCACCTGTCACCGACCCACACGTCGTCGTCGGTGCGCGGATGAACCAGTAGGTCGGTCCGTCTCATCGCGTTTCGCGATCGGGGTCGCGTCCGGCCCTGGCCTCGCGGCCGGCCCGTCCGTCCAGCCACGACTGGAGAATGACCGCTGCGGCAACCTTGTCGATCACCTTGCGGCGTTGGTCGGCACGCATTCCGCGCTCGATCAGGATCCTGTCGCCGGTCACCGTGGTGAGCCGTTCGTCGAGCGTCTCCACGGGCACGCCGACCACGGTAGCCAATGCCCTGACCTCGCTGATGGCAGCTCGGGCTGCCTTACCGACCGAGCCGTCCATCGACAGCGGGAGACCGACGACCACCAGCACGGCCTCTTCCTCTTCGACCAGCGCACGAATCCGCTCGTGGTCGAGCGATCGTCGTCCACTTCGCTGCAGCACGAGCAACGGTGAGGCGATCGTGCCACTGCTGTCACTGATCGCGACACCGACGCGACGACTGCCGAGATCGAGTGCGAGGACTCTCAACCGCACGCCTTCAGCATTGGCTCACGACGGCGCAGCGGCGCCGCGAGCGGCGACCGCGGCCTGAGCCGCAAGCCGCAGTGCTTCGTCGAGACCGGATGGATTCTTGCCACCGGCGGTCGCGATGTCACCCTTGCCACCACCGCCACCACCGACAGCCTTGGCCGCCTCCTTGATCAGGTCGCCGGCCTGACCGGTGCCGTTCTGGGCGAACGCAGCCGTCACCGCAGCGACCAACGACACGCCTCCGGTCGATGTGATGCCGCCGAGGACGACCGCTTCGACACCGTTTTGCTGGCGCACAGCGAGGGCCAGCTCGCGCAGTTCCGGTGGGGCCACCCCGTCGACCCGGGCCACGAGGACCCCGTCAACCGCGCGTGTCGCCAGTTCGGCCGCTTGCCCGGTCGCAGCCTTGGCGCGCAGCGTCTTGATCTCGTCGGTCAGTGATTTGATCTCGTCCAACTTGCGCTGCACACCATCGAGCAGATCGCCCGCCGGCACGCCGACCAGACGAGCAGCGTCGGCAACGATGTGCTCGTCGCGCTGCAGCAATGCGACGCTGTTCAGACCGGTGACAGCCTCGATCCGACGCAAGTTCGAGCCGATGCTGCTCTCCCCGACGATCTTGATCGCACCGATGTCGCCGAGCGCCTTGACGTGGGTGCCGCCGCACAGTTCGACGGAACTGCCCGCTTCGAGGACCCGCACGATGTCGCCGTACTTGTCACCGAAGAAGGCGATCGCGCCGAGCGCAGTGGCCTCGTCCTTCGTGGTCTCGTACGCCCTGGCGGCCGGGTTGGCGAGCACTTCGCGGTTGGCGATGGCCTCGATCTGAGTGATCTCGTCGTCGGTGACCGCCGAGTAGTGACTGAAGTCGAACCGCAGCCGGTCCGGTCCGACCAGCGATCCGGCCTGCTTGACGTGCGGTCCGAGGACCGAGCGCAGCGCGTGGTGCAGGACATGGGTGCCGGTGTGGTTGCGGCGAATGGCGTCGCGGCGCCGGACATCGATGCCGGCTGCGGCCGTCTGCCCTGGTGTGATCGCGCCGCGCGTGATGCGCGCGGTGTGGCGCCGCAGACCCGGTATCGCAAATGTGGTGTCCAGAACCTCGGCGTGGCCGGTCTCGGTGGTGATGGTGCCCGTGTCGCCGATCTGACCGCCCGATTCGGCGT
The DNA here is from genome assembly GCA_043746045.1 of Actinomycetota bacterium. Lineage (GTDB taxonomy): Bacteria > Actinomycetota > Acidimicrobiia > Acidimicrobiales > Ilumatobacteraceae > WLMZ01. The sequence continues at coordinate 1,834 of JAYTRT010000747.1, forward strand.
AGAACGGCGTGCGGTCGAGGAAGATCTCGACCTGCCCGTCCGGACCTGGCAACACGGCCAGTACCCGACTCTCGCTCTCGTTCTGAACGTATCCGAGGAACTCGGTGATGCCGAACTGATCGTTGAGTTCGCGATACGACTCGGTCTGATCGTCGCCGCCGCTGGAATTGCTCTTGCGGCTGTCCTTGGCCATCTTGCGCTGTTCGGCCATGTCGATGTCGAAGCCCGCCCGGTCGATGGCGACGCCGCGCTCGCCGGCGATCTCTTCGGTGAGTTCGAGCGGGAACCCGTAAGTGTCGTGGAGGCGGAACGCAGTACTGCCGTTGAGCATCGCGACGCCCGGTGAGGCACCGACGGTGGCCAACTCGTCCTCGAGGATGACAAGACCCGTCTTGAGGGTCTGACGGAACCGCTCCTCTTCCTTGGTCAGCACCCCGACGATGAAGTCGCGGTTCTTGATCACGTCCGGGTAGGCATTGCCCATCACGTCGATCGCGGTCTCGACGAGGCCGGGCATGACCAGCTTCTCGGTACCGAGCAGGTAAGCATGACGGACGGCACGACGGATGATGCGACGCAGCACGTAGCCGCGTCCCTCGTTGCTCGGGAAGACGCCGTCGCTGACGAGCATCGTGCTGCTGCGTGCGTGCTCGGCCAGCACGCGCAGGCTGAAACTGTTGCGGTCGTCGTAGTCACCTTCGAGGTACTGCTTGCCGGTGGCCGACGACGCCTGATAGATCAGCGGCATCATCACGTCGGTTTCCCAGACGCTGTCCTTGCCCTGAACGAGGGCGAGGATGCGCTCGAGCCCGGCGCCGGTGTCGATCGACGGCTTCGGCAGGGCTGTGCGCGAACCGTCCGGCGCCTGGTTGTACTGCATGAAGACCAGGTTCCAGAACTCCATGAACCGGTCACCCTGTGGATCGTTCAGGGGGCCACCCTCGGGGCCGAACGCCGGACCGCGGTCGATGTGCAGTTCGCTGCACGGACCGCAGGGACCTGTGTCGCCCATCTGCCAGAAGTTGTCCTTGTCACCGAGACGTTGGATGCGGTCCATCGGGACGCCGACCGCGTCGTGCCAGATCTGTTCGGCCTCGTCATCGCTCTCGTGCACGGTGATCCAGATCCGGTCGCCGTCGAGGCCGAAGGTCTCGGTGACGAGCTCCCAGCTCCACGGGATCGCATTCGCCTTGAAGTAGTCACCGAAGCTGAAGTTGCCCATCATCTCGAAGAACACCAGATGGCGCTTGGTTCGACCGACGTCGTCGAGATCGTTGTGCTTGCCGCCCGCCCGAGCACACTTCTGGACCGTGACCGCTCGCTTGAACGGCGGGGTCTCGTCGCCGACGAAATACGGCTTGAACGGCACCATTCCGGCGACGCTGAACAGAACGGTGGGATCGTGCGGGATCAGACTCGCCGACGCGACAGGTGTATGCCCTCGCTCGGCGAAGAAACCCGTGTATGCGTCGCGGAGCTGATCAGCGTTCTGGGGCGGCGTGCTCATGGTTCTGCCAGCTTATCCGTGGGGTCTGGTGCTGCCGATTGGCTTTCCGCTACCTTCGTCGACGTGGCCCGCCCCGACGATCTGCACGAGTACATCAGCTTCGACGATCCGGAGGAAGAACGGACGTGGGTTTTCGATGTCACCTTCCTCCGCTCGAACTGGAACTGCATCTGGGGCAACGGCTGCAAGGGCGTGCTCGCCGAAGACGCCACATCGCTCGACCAGGGTTGCTGCAGTTACGGCGCGCACTTCATCGACACCGCCGATGTGCAGACCGTGGTCGACAGCTCCGCTCGGCTGACCTCGGCCCAGTGGCAGTTCCACGGCGAGGGCAACCGCAACGGTTGGACGGACACCGAGGCCGACGGCACGGTCGTCACTCGTCTCCACCAGGGCGCGTGCATCTTCCTCAACCGGCCGGGTTTCGCCGGCGGCGAAGGGTGCGCGCTGCATTCGGCGGCGCTTGCAGTCGGGGAACGGCCCCTCGACTGGAAGCCGGACGTGTGTTGGCAGCTGCCGCTACGCCTGCACGAGGACACCGACGCTCACGGCCACGTGACCAGCACACTGCGCGAGTGGAAGCGCCGCGACTGGGGCGAGGGCGGCGCAGAGTTCCACTGGTGGTGCACCGAGAGCGCGGACGCGTTCACCGGCAGCGACTCCGTCTATCTCTCACTGCGCGACGAGATCATCGAGTTCACCGGGGTCGAGGTCTACGAGATGCTGGTCAAGCAGTTGGAGAAGCAACGAGGCGTGCCCCTGCCCCACCCGGCCGTGCGCAGGAAACGCTGACAAACCTCGGAGGTTTTGCGCACCGGAGGCTTTCCCACACCCTCGGGTGTGATGGAAAGCCTCCGGTGGCGCAAAACCTCCGAACGATCAGACCTTGACCTTCTTGTTGGCCTTTCGGCGGTCCTCGATGGCCAGGTACTTCTTGCGGATCCGGATGTTCTTCGGTGTCACTTCGACCAACTCGTCGTCCTGGATCCACTCGATCGCTGTTTCCAGGCTGTGGATCTTCGGCGTCGGAAGCTTGACCGCATCGTCGTGGCTGTGGGTTCGGATGTTGTTCTTTTCCTTCGGCCGCACCGCATTGACGACCATTTCGTCTTCGCGTGCGCACTCGCCGACGACCATGCCTTCGTATACCTGCTCACCAGGGGCGATGAAGAACTGACCGCTCAGCTGGAGCTTGTCCAGCGCGTACCCGGTGGACTGGCCGATCCGGTCGGCGACCATCGCGCCGCCCCGATTGTCGGGCATCTCGCCGGCCCATGGCATCCAGTCGAGGTGATGTTGGTGCAGCAACGCCGTGCCTCGTGTCGCGGTCATCAACAACGAACGGAAGCCGATCAGGCCACGACTCGGGCACTCGAAGGTGATGATGGTACGGCCGGCATCGCCGGTACGCAGATCGGTGATGCGGCCCTTGCGCGGGGCGAGTTCCTGGGTGACCGTTCCGACGTGCTCGTCCGGAACGTCGCAAACGCCTCGTTCCTGCGGCTCGAAGCGCTTGCCGTTGACTTCCTTGGTGATCACCTCGGGGCGGCTCACCTGCAGCTCGTAGCCCTCTCGGCGCATCGCCTCGATCAGCACGGCGAGTTGCAGCTCGCCTCGGCCGGCAACTTCGATGACATCGGGCGAACCGGTTTCGAACAACTTGATCGAGACGTTGCCGAGCAGTTCCTTCTCGAGCCGTTCGACGAGGTGACGGCTGGTCAGGTACTTTCCGTCCTTGCCCGCGAACGGCGAGGTGTTGACCCCGAACGTCATCCGCAGAACCGGCTCGTCGACCGTCAACCGCGGCAATGCCACCGGCGACTCGACCGAGGCAATGGTGTCGCCGATCTCGACTTCGGGGAATCCGGCGACCACGAACAGGTCGCCTGCCGACAGTTCCTGGACTTCGTTGCGACTGACGCCTTCGAACGCCATCAGCTGGCTGAGCCGACGCTTGAGTGGCGGTTGGCCGGCCTCGGATTCTTCTTCGAGGAGGGCCACGGTGTCGCCACGGCGCATGACGCCATTGACGACGCGACCGATTGCCAGACGACCGAGGTACTCGCTGGCATCGAGTGTCGTCACCATTGCCTGCAGCGGCGCACTGGCGTCGCCGGTCGGCGCCGGGATCTTGGCGATGATGGTGTCGAGCAGGGACGAGAGGTCCTCGTCGGGCCCCGGCATGCCGATACCGAGCATCGACCGACCCTCGCGAGCGACGGCCGAGATGACTTCGAAGTCGATGTGATGGTCGCCGGCATCGAGATCCATGAACAACTGATAGACCTCGTCGAGCACTTCGTCGGGCCGGGCGTCCTGCCGGTCGACCTTGTTGATGATGACGATCGCCGGAAGATCGAGGGCGAGCGCCTTCTGCAGGACGTACCTGGTCTGGGGCAGCGGGCCCTCAGCGGCGTCGACGAGCAGCAGGACGCCGTCGACCATCGTCAAGGCACGCTCAACCTCGCCACCGAAATCGGCGTGCCCGGGGGTGTCGACCAGGTTGATCTTGACGCCCTTCCACGTGATCGAAGCGGCCTTGGCGAGAATCGTGATGCCACGCTCTCGTTCCTGATCGTTGTTGTCCATGACACGATCGACAACTGCCTGATGGGCAGCGAAGGTGCCAGTGGCGCGCAGCAGCGCGTCAACGAGTGTGGTCTTGCCGTGGTCGACGTGCGCGACAAGGGCGATATTGCGAAGTTCAGTCATTTTCCGGGATTTTCTTTGATACCGGCGGCCACAGGACGGGGGGTTCTGCCAAGGGCATGCGCGGCGGGGGGATTTCTGCTCTAGTGCTCGGCCTCGTCGTCATCGGACTCTTCGTCCTCATCGAACGTGACGCCGTACTTCTCCGCTAACGCGGCGTACTCGTCGTCTTCGCTCGGAGGACGATGGTCAATACCTTCAATGCCACCAAATCCCAGATCAAGTGCACTGGGACCAGCTTGCTTCAGCTTTCGCGCTTCTTCGAAGCGGCGATGACGACCCTTCTTCACGGTAGGGCTCCGAATCTAGAGAAAATACATCGGGGACGATCCTACCGCGAGGCGCAGCCAAGTCGGCGGACCGAGCCATGCTGATCCGTGTCGAATCCTGGGAGATGTTGCTAGCTGACCTGCCATGTTCCGGCGGACTGCAGCAGGGATCGTAGGTCACCCGGTCCTTTTTTGGTGGATGCTGCGGCCAACTGGTCGCCGACCATGGTGCCATAGTCACCACGAGTCACGTCTCGGAACACGCCGAACGGTGTCGGCGACCACGTTCCCGCCGCTTCGCTGGCTTCTGGGGACAGGCGCGCCAGGGCGAAGGCCAAGGACGAGTCTTCACGATGCGCGTCGTGCACGAGCAGGGCGTCGACACCGACGTCGGCGACCTCGACGATCCGCAGACGGCCGTCAGATCCCATGACGACACCGGCATGACCGTCCTCGCCGAAGCGGACCGGCTGCCCGTGAACGAGGTCGATCATCATCTCCGTACGGTTCTTGCGGCCGGTCACAGGTTCGAACGCGTCGTCGTTGAAGACATTGCAATTCTGGAGGATCTCGACGAACGACGCACCGCGATGAGCATGCGCGGCCCTGAGGGTCTCCATCATGTGCTTGCGATCGAGGTCGTGGGTTCGAGCAACGAATGACGCTTCGGCGCCGAGCGCGACCGATAGGGGGTTGAACGGGTGGTCGATCGAACCCATCGGCGTCGACTTGGTGACCTTGCCGACCTCGGACGTCGGCGAATACTGGCCCTTGGTCAAGCCGTAGATGCGGTTGTTGAACAGCAGGATCGTCAGATTGACGTTGCGCCGAAGGGCATGGATCAGGTGGTTCCCGCCGATCGAGAGCGCGTCGCCGTCGCCGGTGACCACCCAGACATCGAGATCGGGTCGGGCCACGGCGATCCCGGTTGCGATCGCCGGTGCACGCCCGTGGATGCTGTGGATGCCATAGGTGTTCATGTAGTACGGGAACCTGCTCGAGCAGCCGATACCGGACACGAACACGGTGTTCTCCGGCTGGATGCCGAGCTCGGGCATCAGCGTCTGGACCGCCAGCAGGATGCCGTAGTCCCCACAACCGGGGCACCAACGGACCTCCTGGTCGCTCGTCCAGTCCTTCTTGGTCGTGAGGGTGACGGTGTCGGTCATGATGGTGCTCCGTTGTGGTGCGGGATGTTCGTGTGGGCGTCGAACGTGTTCGCTCCGAACACGGCCGTTTCGAGGGCGATCTCGATCTCCGCAGCCGTGAACGGCAGGCCCTGGACCTTCGACACCGGCTGGGCGTCGATCAGGAATTCGGCCCGGACGATTCGGCACAGTTGGCCGAGATTCAATTCCGGGACGATGACCGTGCGGAACGACTTCAGCACCTCGCCGAGGTTGGACGGCAGCGGGCTGAGGTGGACGAGGTGGACCCATGCCACCTTCACGCCACGTCGTCTGGTTCGCTGAACAGCCGCGTCGATGGCTGCCCACGTCGATCCCCAGCCGAGGATGCAGATCTCGGCATCGGCGTCGCCGACGATCTCCACCAACGGGATGTCCTTGGCGATGCCTGCGATCTTGGCTGCGCGGAGGTGGACCATCCGTTCGTGGTTCTCCGGCGTGTAGTCGATGTCGCCGCTGCCGTCCTGTTTCTCCAACCCACCGACCCGGTGCATCAGAGCCGGCGTGCCCGGGATGGCCCACGGCCGTGCCAACGTGTCCGGGTCGCGCAGGTACGGCCAGAACTCGTCGGTTCCATCGGGAGCGACATGATTCAGCTCGGTGGTGAACGGGACAGAGATGTCCGGGAGTGATTCGGCATCGGGCAACAGCCATGGCTCGGACCCGTTGGCGACGTATCCATCGGACAGCAGGATCACCGGTGTGCGGTACTTCAGTGCGATCCTGGCGGCTTCGATCGCAGCGTGGAAGCAGTGGCTCGGACTGTACGCAGCGACGATCGGAAGCGGCGCCTCGGCGTGTCGCCCGTACATCGCGATGTTCAGGTCAGCGGCCTCGGTCTTGGTCGGCAGCCCGGTGGACGGTCCCCCGCGCTGGATGTCGATCACCAACATCGGGAGCTCCAGCGAGATCGCCAGGCTGATGGTCTCGCTCTTCAGCGCCAACCCAGGTCCACTCGTCGTCGTCACGCCCAAATGGCCGGCGAATGCCGCACCCAATGCCATTCCGGCTGCGGCGATCTCGTCTTCGGCCTGCACGGTCCGGACGCCGAAGTGCTTGTTCTTGGACAGTTCGTGCAGGATGTCGGACGCCGGGGTGATCGGATAGCTGCCGAGGAACACCGGCAGCTTCGCCAGTTGACCTGCCGCGATGAGGCCCCAAGCCAGAGCCACGTTGCCGGAGATGTTCGTGTATTCGCCGGCGGGCATGTGTGCGGACTCGACCTGGTATGCGTGGTCGAACAGTTCGGTGGTCTCGCCAAAGTGGTAGCCGGCGTTGAACGCAGCGGTGTTCGCCGCCTTGACGAGGTCCTTGAACTTGCCGTCGATCCACTCGAGCGTCGGTTCACGCGGTCGCGAGAAGAGCCATGAGATCATGCCCAGCGCGAAGAAGTTCTTCGACCGTTCTGCGTCACGGTTCTTCACGCCGAGCGGCACGGTGGCCTTGATCGTCAACGACGTCATCGGCACCTCGACGACGCGGTAACTGTCGAGCGATCCGTCCTCGAGCGGATTCGTCAGGTATCCGACCTTGTCGAGGTCGCGCTGCACGAACGAGTCGCGGTTGACGATCAGCAGCCCACCCTGTTCCAGCCGTCCGAGGTCGGCCTTCAGCGCTGCCGGATTCA
>JAYTRT010000748.1:0-2929 GCA_043746045.1 Actinomycetota bacterium
CCTCGCGAATCCGCCGCGTCCAGAAGGTTCGTTCGTCGACGTCTTTGACGCGCTCGAAGCCATTCCGCTCAGCGACCGTGAGCGAGGCGATGTTCTCCGGGTGGATCAGGAGCGTCGCTGTCTCCCAGTCGCTGTCGGCCCGCAGATGCTCGATCATGAGGCCGACCGCTCGCTTCGCGTATCCATTGCGCCGGTCTGCCGGAAACACGTGATACCCGATGTTCACTTCGTCCGGAGCCAGCCACCAGCGATCATCGTCGCGATCGTGGTCCACCCATCCCACCACTGAGCCCCCGACAACGATGACGTACTCCGGGGCGGGCACTGCGGATCCCTGGCCGATGAAGCGGCGGAATTCGGCGTCGCGGCCGGCGATGATCAGTGGGGCATCCTCCGGCGTGGAGCGGCGCAGCTCTACCACGCCGTCGGTGAGAATTGACTCGATCACCGCGTCAGTCTCTCGCGGATCCGACCCGCACTTACGAGCCGCGGCCGTGTGTCCCTCCCGGCGGTATGGGACGCTTCCGACAGGGCGTTGACTGGGCGGCGGCAAGGGACCCGCGTCGGCCCACGTTGTGTGGCGCTGGATGGTTGGCGACGAGGTATCGCGTGAGGGTTGTCGAGTGCCCTGCGCTACCGGATCTCCGGCGACAGGTCTCGCACACCGTGTCTCGCTGCACAGGGCCGGGCCACCTCTCAGGGTCGGCAATGTAGGGTCGCGTCGTGGGCGCGAGATTCCGATTCGGATACCAGCTCAGCGAAGACGACGAGAGTTCGCCGGTCGCTGTCGCCCAGCGTGCCGAGGAGTTGGGGTTCGATGTCGTGCTCGTCAGTGACCATGTCGGTCCAGGACTGTCGCCGCTCATCGCGTTGAGCGCGATAGCGCAGGCAACCGAACAGATCCGGTTGGGAACACTCGTGCTCAACAACGACATGCGGAATCCGGTGCAGCTCGCCTGGGAAACCACGACGCTGGACCGCGTGTCCCACGGCCGTTTCGAACTCGGCCTCGGCGCTGGCCACACCCCGCAGGAGTACACCGCGACAGGGATCCGCTTCGACGAACCCCGTCAGCGCAAAGCCCGACTGCTCGAGAGCGTCGAGGTGGTCCGCAGGCTTCTTGCTGGCGAGGTCGTGACGTACCACGGCGAACACCTCCATATCGACGACGCTCAAATCGACGCCTCGTATCAGAAGCGACTACCGATTCTGGTCGGCGGTAACGGCGCCGCGTTGCTCGGACACGCTGGCGCTCATGCCGACATCATTGGGCTGCAAGGCCTCGGCCGCACACGACCTGACGGACACCGGCATGCGGCGAAGTGGGACCCGATATGGCTCACCACGCAAATCGATCAGGTGCGCGCCGGTGCAGGAGATCGCTTCGATGATCTGGAACTGAACGCCCTGGTCCAAGTGACACAGATCACCGACGACCGCACTGCCGCGTTGGCGCAGATCTGCGAGCGGGTCGAAGGGCTGACCATCGAACATGCTGACGCGATCCCCTACCTCCTGGTCGGCACCGTCGACCAGATCGTCGACAAGCTCGCGACATGCCACACACGTTGGGGAATCTCCTACTTCGTCGTCCGAGAACTGAACTCCTTCGCACCAGTGATCGCCGCCCTCCGACAATGAGTGGAGCACCCGCACCGCCCCGCCATGCATCCGCTTCAATCAGCCTGGTTCGGCGCCGGGTCATGCAAACCGGCAAGGTGATGCGCCCACGGCTGCCCAGCGACCGCCCCACAACTCGTCCGATCGAGCCTGGCGGGCGCATCACCAATGTGCCGTTATCTCGAGTCGCTGTTGTGTGATGCCGGACGGCCTGGAGGTTTGCGATGTGGACATGTCGGTGTCGCAGTACTCAGCGGCGGATTCGTTGTTCGCCCAGGGCGCAGGCGAGTTGGTTTCGGAGTATTGTGTTCTCGGTTCGTAGTCGTGCGATTTCGGCTCGGGCGGTGTCGAGGCGTTGCCGCAAGGAGTCGTCTGAGGTGCGTTGTGTGATCGGGATGGGAGTGCGGTTGGGGGTCTGGTTGCGGAGCCGGGTGATGTCAGCGAGGAGATCGGCTTGTTCGTAGAGCGAGCTGCGTGAGACGCCGGCGGCGTGGGCGACGCCAGCGATGGTGACGGTGGTCCCGGTGCGGTCGAGCTCTGCGATCGCGGCGATGGTTCGGTGGGTGGCTGCGTTCCGGCGGTCGGCGACGGCCTTGCGGAGGTGAGCGGTGTTGTAACCGCGGCTCATGTGTTGAACTCGTTGTTGGAGTCGACCGCTTCGAGTGCGGGGATGATCTTGTCCAGGCTGTCTTGAACTCGGCGGAGGTTGCCTGCGAGGCGGAACTGGCCGCTGGCGTCGGCGCGGGCGATGAGCTTGCGGTTGGTGGCGGCGTGCTGACGGTGCACGCCGAGGAACTCGGGTGTGGTTTGGAAGTCGGGACAGGTCAGGCACGCGTTGGGGTGCGGGCAGTCCTGCTGTGGTGGTCGGCCGCAGTAGCCGTTGGGGAGGCTGTCGTGGATTCGGGACAGGTTGTGCTTGACCCACTCGGCGTCCGCAGTGGACGCATCGGGGTCGTAGGGCAGGGGCTCACCGGCGGTGTTGACGCGCTGGGCGCAGTAGGCCTCGAACGCGGTTCGGACGGTGCTGTCGTGGATCTGCGCGTAGCGCGCGGTCATTCGTGGGCTGGCATGACCGAGCAGCTTTTGGATGACGTGTTGGGGGACGCCGGCGTTGATGAGGCGGGTGCCGACGGTGTGACGAAACTGGTGGGCGTGCACGCGCACGGGCTGGCCGGCTTCGTCGCGGACGTCGATCTTGGACTGCCAGCGGCCGAGCTGACCGGAAAGACTTCCGTGGGCGTAGGGCTTGGATCCGTCGACGTTGTCGAGCAGTCCTGGGAACAGCCAAGGTGACCCGTCGGGCCACTCG